>NZ_CP037422.1:4324326-4418233 GCF_007748175.1 Gimesia aquarii | reverse complement strand
GCTTTGGTCGCATGGACCTGTTGACCGTGGTATTACACGAATTCGGTCACACCCTGGGTTATGCCGACCTGGATGCGGACGAAGCGGGACACGATCTGATGAGTGAATCCCTGGGTGAGTCGCTCAGACGCCTGCCCGTGATCGAAGAAGCGGCAGACACGTCCGACGTGGATGACTTCTTCAGTTCGATTGTCGAGGGCGACAATCCGCTGTTGAACTAGTCGTCTGACTGCGAAAAACTTCAGCCCCCTCGAACTTTGGTTTGATGGGGCTTTTTTTGTGGAATGCAGACAGCTTGAGATTCATTCTACTCAGTTCAAGCGAGCAATTCTGCTTTCACATTCTGATACCTTCCCGCTCGCGCTCTCTCATCTGCTCTGAGTCAAAATCTAACTCTCAGTGACAGCCTGGTGATTCTCACTTTGGCACAATTCGTTTCATAATCTGCATAATCCCTACGATTGGTATTCTTGTCAAAAGTGTTAAAACCGGTGTAAAGCAAGTTGAACATTTCGAACGTCCAGGGGTTTTTTTGAAAACGGCCTCAATAAAAAGTTATGATTATAGGGGTTTTATAAGTTAATACTATTATTAGCTTTATAGCGATTGTAGTGGTGCTGATTGTTGTGTGAATTACAGGAGTGGCACGTGTATTGCGATTTGTATTGATCAGACCGAATATTTCGGACTTAACGAAAAGACCGGATTTAACGGTTATATCAAAATCTTGATTATCAGCTTCTGTGGCATGAATGTTGGCCGAGGAGTGCATCGCATAGAGAGTGTGTGTGGCGACCTGAGAGACCGTTACACAAGTCGGTGACCTGAGAGACCACCGATGACTGATTGACTGAAGCGGGGAGAGATTCTGGTTTACTTATCCTGATTTTTTATGGTGAGTGAGGTATTGAGTTCCGCCTTGATAACCAGAGAAGGGAAGCCTGAGAAACTTTCCTTTCCCGCTTTAGCCAATCAGCAATTTCAAAACCGAGTTGAAGAAAATTTCCAAGGAACTATCCCTGTGATGATAAACAGCAGTGTCAAAAAATTTCGCGTTGAAACGAAATGACGCAGGCTGAGAAATGAGATCGAAAATCATTCCAGGCAGATTTATTTCGTGAGACGATTCCAACATCCAAAATTTTCAAATTTATGAAACGCAAGTTAATCAAAATAAACAAAGGAGCTTCAGATGAGTCATCTCGTAAAACAGTTTTGGAACGATGAAAATGGTTTCATCATATCGGCAGAGTTAGTAATCATTCTAACTGTTGCTGTCTTAGGAATGATCGTAGGATTAAGCTATGTTCAGACAGCCGTGGTGAGTGAGTTTTCAGATGTGGGGAGAGCAATTTCCTCTTTGAATCAGAATTATGCCTATACCGGATTTTATTCGACTGGCTTTTGGGGAAAACCGAAAGCATTTTATTCAGGCTCTGCTTATTTCCGATATGATCCTAATCAAGCTGTTCTGGGATATGATGGTTGTAATTATCTGAATCGTGGCAGTTACTCACAAGATTTTCAACTGGAGCCCGAAGTGGTTGAGGAACCATGTGACAGATGTAAGTCGGGAGAAGTACTTGAGGAGCCTTGCCCGCGATGTGAACTTAATCATTCACTACCAACACTGCCCATTGAGCAACCGCAGTAAACAGGCCGTAGTACTGCTGCTCTTTTCTCAATTGTGATATTGACTGGCCTGTATTTCTTTGTGGAATGCAGGCCAGTTTTCCATTAATCAGAGAGAAACTCATTCCATTTCTGCCAGGAACGAAATCGGTAATTGGTAATAAAAAAAGCTTACTGTTAAAACAACAGTAAGCTTGAAATGGAGGATACCGGGCTCGAACCGGTGACCTTTTGGCTGCCAGCCAAACGCTCTCCCAACTGAGCTAATCCCCCTCGATGTGAGGTAGAAACTCTCCTAACGTAAAGGTAAGGATAGAAAATAGTTTCGGCAATTCAAGTGCTGAGAAACAATCTAAATGAAAAAAACAGTTAAAAATTTTCCTATGAATTCAATCCCCATTATGCAGGAGATTTCCGGTCTGATTGCGGGATGATCAATCGCACATTCCCGAACCCATTTTGTGGAATTACACTCTATCTGAATGAAAGTAAACTGGTTATTTTGGCATGAAGGAACTCAACACTTCATTTCTAACGGAGGAAAGTCTGTGTCGGTCAAGTTGATCTCGCGTTTGCATGAACACCGCCAATGGGTGAATCGGGCATTGATTGCGTCTGCTGAAATGCTTTCTGAGATGCAAAGAAAACAGACATTCAAGATAGGTCAAGGTTCTATTTGGAAGTCGTTATTACATCTTTATGCGGCTGAGTATGTGTGGCTCGAAGCATTATTGGGTGACGACTCTCCCACATTACCCGGTGATCTGCCTGAAGAGTTACCGGGCAATCAAAAAGGAACCGGAGCGATCGAATCATTCGCAGAGCTGAAACAGAATTGGGCAGATCTGGATCAACGCTGGAATCGATATTTAATCCAACTGACAGATAATTCACTAGAAGAGATCGTGAATAAAAGAAGTACCAGTTCTGGTAAAGGGAAAATACATCAAACAACGCGCTCTGATGTTTTATTACATGTTTGTACTCACGCCCAATATACAACCGCCCAAGTTGTGAATATGCTACGTCAGGTCGGCGCGAAAACTCTTCCCGATACCATGCTGATTTCAATGGCTAGAGAACAGATGGCCTTGGATTCAGATTAAGCGTAGATTAAAGCAAACAGCTTAAACAAATTTTCGGATCACACCTTTTACGACGCCAAGTACTTTGACGTTATTCGAATAGATGGGAGCCATTGTTGCATTTGCGGGCTCCAGGCGAATGCGTGTTTCTTCCTGATAGAAGCGTTTCAATGTGGCTTCGTGGTCATCAACGAGCGCGACAACGATGTCGCCCTGCTCGCAGGTATCCTGTCTTTTGACAACGACATAATCCCCCTCTTGAATTTGCGCATCGATCATCGATGAGCCTTTGACTTTCAAGCAGAAATTATCGGAAGACTCAAATAGCGAACTGAAGTCAATTTGGGATTCACCTTCAGGAAGTGCCACCGGAGCTCCTGCTTTTAACAAACCAGTGAGAGGAAAGTTCGCTGGTTTTTGCGAATTATCGCAAAGTTGAATCGATCGCGAAATGTTGGACTGTCGTTTAATGAGTCCTTTGCGCTGTAACGCTTTTAAATGCCCGACGACACCATTGGGAGATCGAATTTCAAATGCGTCTCCAATTTCTTTTACGGTAGGGCCATATCCGCGGTTTACGATTTTGTCTTTCAAGAACTGATAGATTTGCATCTGTCGTTCTGTTAGTTTCACATTTTGATTGATCATGCCTGCTTCCAGCCTCTTTCAGCAAAACGAATACATTGTGGAACGTGGAATTAACCACACAATGGCCCGTTATTTACACATATGGACTCATGAGACCGTAAAAACTAACAGCCTATTTGATCGATTAGGTGTAAACGCCTATGAAAGCGAGAGATAAAGGCATTCAACATTCAGCAGTATTTAAAGTTTGGGTTAACTGGTGACTTTAGAGGAAAATGCTTCGCAGGCGAGTTCCTTGATTTTCGCAAGATCTAGTTTACCCGTTCCGAGCAGTGGAATTGAATCCACTTCCAGAAAACTATCGCTAGAAGGAACCCAGAGATTGGGAAGATCTGCTTTGTTAATTTCTTTAAGAATGGTGTCGACCGAGATATTCATAGGCTTATAGAGTACGACCAGTCGTTCTCCCTTTTTAGTGTCGGGGACTGATGTGACCGCGATTTGGACCTCTGGTTCATCTTCATTCGGATCACTGACGATGTCTGTGATAAGTTCTTCAATCCGAACATGAGGCACCATTTCACCTCCGATTTTTGAAAATCGCGTTTGTCGACCTGTGATCTTGATAAACCCGTCTTCATCAATCGTGGCGAAGTCCCCCGTGTTGTACCAGCCATCGATAATTACTTCTGCTGTTTTTTCTTCATTATTCAAATAGCCTTTCATGACATTGGGGCCTTTGATAAACAGCAGGCCTTCCTCTCCGTCGGGTAGATCCTGCATTGTTTCTGGATCTACGGTTTTCGCCATGACACAGGGAATGGCTCGTCCCACCGTACCTGGCTTCGCGCTAATCTCGTCCGGATCCAGTTGTCGGCTGGGTGGGATATTCACAGCAGCGACAGGTGCCAACTCGGTTGTGCCGTAGCCTTCCGTTGGAAAGATCCCGAATTTTTCTTCAAATTCTTTCGCCAGACTTTGAGGTAGTTTTTCTGCACCGGTAATGACAAGATCTAACGATTTAAATTGCTCCGGTGTGCATCGCTTGAGGAAGTGCCTTAAAAACGTAGGTGTTGATGCAAACAATGTGACTTCGTACTTTTCCACCATTTTTCCAACAGTACGTGCATCGGTTGGATTAAAGTGAAAGCAGGCTCTCATATTTCGAAGAAACGGCATCCAAAGCGAAATCGTATAACCAAATGAATGAAAGAAGGGTAAAATTCCCAGAATGCAGTCTCGCGAGGTGAGGTGTAATAAATCATCGGCGGAATTGATATTGGAAACAATATTATGATGTGTCAGCATCACTCCTTTGGGTTTTCCCGTTGATCCCGATGTAAAGATGACTGTGCTCAATTCATCAGGATCGACATTTCGTAATCCGATGACGCGTTCGATGATCCATGCTGGTACGAGAAATGCCTGGAAGAGGCAGATTAGTTTGTCAAAGATAGTCGCTTTTAATTTTAACTCATCCAGAAGCACTACATTCGCATCCATATCGATGGGTTTTTTCTCGATAAACTTCTGGCTTGTCAGAACAGTCTTGATCTCAGCTTCTTTGATACAGTAATTGATGTCACTGTCGGAAAGAGTGTAATTGAGATTAATGGGAACCCGACCCGAGATGGCAAGGCTTGCATTGACGACACAGCCTCCCACAGAAGGTGGCAGTAGCACGCCAATCATCTTTTCATCTTGTTTAAAGACATGCTTATTAAGAAGCCGCCTCATTAAGAGCGCTCCGGTGAGAACCTTTCCGCCGGAAAGTTCAACACCTGTTGAGTCTGCTATTTTTTGTTTGAATCTTCGGTTTTTACATTTTCGAATAAACAGTCTGGGTGGAATCATTTGATAAGTCTTTCGAAAATCGGCCGCTTCAATGCCCAGGTTTTGAACTACCTTTTGTACGTGTTTTTCGTTTTCAGGATGAAGTATAGGTTTTCCGAAGCGAATGGAAACCGGATATGGCCACCGTCGGGGCCATTTCCAGAAAAATTTTCCTCCATGAAAACTGAAGATACTTCCCCAAAGTTCATCGATATAGACAGGAATGACAGGCGCCCCCGTCCCTTTAATGATTTTCATTAAACCAGATTGAAAGGGTTGTAAGTAACCGGATCTGGTTAATTTCCCTTCTGCGAAGATACAGACTAATTCTCCATCTTCAATGGCTTTGCGTGCTGTTTTAATAGATGCCATCAGTGCTTTGGGGCCGTCATCGATATTGATGGGGATTGTGTTGTATAACTCTGTTAGCCACTTAACCCACCGATTCTGAACATAGGTTGAGAAGGCAATCATTCTGACGGGGCGTGAGGAAGTGAGGATGAGAAAGATCCCATCAAGCCAGGAAACATGATTGGCTACCAGGAGCGCCCCTCCTCTTTTAGGTAGGTTATCGTGTCCGCAGACGCGCAATTTATAAATGGTCCGACTGACCATCCAGACGATAGATCGAATCGTCGCGTTCGGAAGCAGTTTGAAAATATAGATGCCGACTGGAATTGTCAGTAAGCCCAACACCATGAAAATCTGGCTGGCTGACATTTTGAAGGATTCTTGCATCACAAAGAAAACACCCGATGCGATGAGAATGAAAAAGAACGCTAGAAAATTAGCGGCTGCCAGAATACTGCCACGTGTTTCCACGTCACTACGATGTTGCAAGAATGTTTCGAGCGGTATGTCAAATAATCCGGAACTGACTCCGAGCAAGAAGAGCCAGAGTAACGATAATAAATAGTAGAAGTGTGAACTGGATTCTGATCCAGGTACAACACTGCTGCCCGTGAAGAACAGTAATAGAGAAGTAACCACAATACCTGCTGCACCGATCGGTACGATTCCCAGCTCAATTCGACCTGCAGACCAGACTCCTGCGAGTATACTTCCTGCAGCGACTCCGAAAACCAGGATTCCCAATAAGGGGCCAATATCTTTTTGGGCTAACCCTAACTCGTGAATTCCATAAGTATCGACATTCATTTGCGCCATGGATGCAAGCATCCAGAAAAAAGCGACTCCCAATGCGGTTCTGAATAAGGGAGTGCTGCTACGAAGCAGTTGCCATTGATGCCATGTTTCTTTCGCAGGATTAAAGGGAAATAGTCGATCTGGATCTGCCGGAGTCAGACTTCGAATCTTCAGACTGATAATTGTTCCAATTACGGCTACGCCAACTAATGCCAATGCTGCGATACTGATGTCTGAGAATGATCCCGGAGAGGTAAGACTGGGTTTAGTAAAATGGTATAAATAATTACCTGCGATAAATCCCAAGGCCGAAGAAACCACTGTAATCAGTCCCATCAAGCCATTGCCTTTTGAAAGCCGATTATCGCGTAGTATTTCGGGTATACTGCCAAATTTCGCAGGACCAAACAGGGCGCTTTGACAGCCCATTAATGCGACGATAATAAAAAGTAAGTATAAGTTTCCTAGTTGAATAGCCCAGATTCCTAAAATCATAATGATGATTTCGGCTATCTTACAAGCCACGATCACGGTGCGTTTACTGAACCGGTCGGCAAGGTAACCTGCCACACTGGCAAGCAGTAGGTAAGGCAGAGTAAAGCAGGCCAGTCCCAACGAGAGTGCCTGTGCGTCTCCGATCTCTGGTTTTGCAATCGGAATGATAAACCAGCGAAACATATTGTCATTCATGGCGCCCAGGAACTGAGTTCCCAGAAGTGCCAGAAATGATGTTGAGTTTAAAGTTCCTTTTTTGGGGTCGATCTTCTGAGTCTCTGTTTCTTCGATAGTGGTAGAATTCATATTTTAACGAGATCCAGATTTTAATGTGTCGTCATCAGAGTACCCCGCCAAAAAAAGAAGGGGTGATTCTATGGGCTACTTTCAGAAACGTCCCAAGAAAGACAGATAATGAAATTGCTTCACTTATTGAAGGCGTAGAATGGTTGAAATTATCACTTTAAATCTGTGACAAAAATAATAAACGGTCATACTATGACAAAAAGTATTTTGCTGTAAAGACTTAGATTCGAACAGACATTGAGAATCTGTGAGAGAGGGAACTTCGGTGTATATCTGTGATGTGATTGGCAGGTGGGGATTACGGAATAAAGGTGTATTTGCCTGAATTCGTTTCAGCAAGTTCCCTGATGAGCTTTTCGCCTTCACGGCTTCCCATACAAATTCCGTTTACGACGACACTTCGATTGCGATTTGTGTTCTTTGCCACTTTATTAAAGGCTTTGACGGTAGACGGGTTGAAGTGCCCGTCAGTGAGAATATAAATCGTGTCTGGTTGAAGACGGAGAGCCAAAATGAGTGCCTCCAGCGGTTCTGTCATCCCGATACCAGGTACTCTGGCTACCCAGGAAAGGAATTTTTGTTTTGCTTCAGCGGTTGCTGGCTGGAGTTGTCTGGCAGGCATTGGTTTTGCGATGTCGCTAAAGAAAATCACAAAGAACTGTTGATGTTTATCCATGGAGTAAATGGTTTTAGCAAGTTCTAATTTGACTCGGCCCAGTCTGGTTTTTCCCACACTATCGTGAGGAAAATTCATACTTTTCGATGAATCAACGACAAAAACAATTTTTTTACTCTTGGGTTTCATACCAAAGAAATCGCCTTTACCCAGCCCATTTCCTGTGCCAGGAGAGGCATTACCAATCGCAGAAGAAGTTAAGAGAGCGCCTACAATATCTGCTGCATGTTTGGTTGTGAGGGTGTCTTCCTGTTGTGTTGTTTGTGGCAGGGGACCGTCTAAAAACGAAGAGAGGGACTCTGAATCCGGGGCAGTATGAAGATCTGACACAGGAGGTAATTTTGAGAGTACCTGCGAACTTGAAGGGGTTTCAGCTTTATCTGTGACTGCTTCTAATTCCAGAATCACTGGTTGAACCGTTTTTGGGGGGGGAGCCCAACGGGTTTGTATTGCAGTGTCTGAATTTGATAAAGGCAATTCTGCCTCTTGCTTCACGACAATTGCCAATCCACAAACAAGAAGCAGATGAAACACAGTTGAAACACCGATACCACTGTTCCAGTGCGATTGTAAACCAGAATGTGACGGTGGCTTGTACATGCATTTCTCTTAAGGAAATCGATCAAAAGCGAGCCCATTAAAAGGACTTCTATTTAGTTTCCTTTGTTATTCTAGCGTCGATTTACATTAAACGACAGAAAGAAATGGATTGATCGCAGCGTCAGGCATACTCATTCTCCATGAAAAACCTTGGGAATCCCTGGGATTCCCCCCAAAGACCAAAAAAACTACTAGAGATAAATACTTGTTCCGTATAATATTAGGTGATGTGAGTCCGCTTCAGGTTTTTTCAGGCCCTTTTCAGCTTATTTCAAGGTTTAGGTATGAAATCAGATGAATAAATCAGCGGCCCTAGATCAGACTGTTCAAAATAATACTTCTGAGTTGCCTCAGGAGAATGTCTCTTTGAGCGCGCGTCAAACAGAGCACAGTGCCATGAATCCTGATATCAAAAAGCCGATTCTGTTTTTTGATGGTATTTGTGGACTCTGTAATTCCAGTGTCGATTTTGCGCTCGTCAGAGATAAAAACGTGCGCCTTTTCTATTCTCCCTTACAGGGGGAAACTGCGAAGCAACTTTTAAGTGAGGAAGATATTCAGCATGTTGACACGGTTGTTTTCCGTCCTACAGATGGAAATCATCTCTATCGACGTTCGGCTGCTGTCGTCAGATTATTGTGGCTATTGACCTTTCCCTGGAATTTTTATGGATGGATTCTGTGGTGTATACCACTGCCGATCAGAGACCTTGGTTATCGTTTGATTGCTGGTTCGAGATATCGGCTTTTTGGCAAACACGAAACTTGTCGCATGCCAACCCCGGAAGAACGTTCTCGCTTTTTACCTTAATACTTCAGACCAGTTATCGTTGACTAAGAGATTTCTATGAGATTGATGCCGTACACAATATTGCTTTTCGCGTTACTGGTTTTGAATAGTCTGTCAGCGAATTTATTCGCTGCCACCCAACCTGCCGAGAGACCCAATTTTATCGTCTTCATCGCAGATGATATGGCCTGGGATGACTGTGGTGCCTATGGACATCCTAAAATCCAAACACCCCATCTTGATCAGTTAGCTGCGGATGGTATGAAATTCAATCATGCCTACTTAACTTGCAGTTCCTGTAGTCCCAGCCGTGCCAGTATCATTACTGGTCGTTACCCGCACAATACAGGAGCGCATCAACTGCATCTTCCCTTGCCGGAAAGTCAGGTGACTTTTGTCGAGAAATTAAAAGAGGCAGGTTACTACACTGCTTCTGCCGGTAAATGGCATATGGGGAAACCAACAGAATCGAAATTTAACCATGTGACAACCAAACTCAATCAGTGGGTTCCAACTCTTCAACAGCGACCTAAAGACAAACCGTTTTTCATGTGGTTTGCATTTACTGATCCTCATCGACCCTATGAGCAAAATATTATAGAACGACCTCACACAAACGAGGATGTAATTGTACCTCCTTATCTACCAGATACCCTGGAGGTGCGACATGATCTGGCACTATACTATGACGAAATCACGAGATTAGATGGTGTTGTCGGGCGGGTGCGTGACGAATTGAAGAATCAGGGTGTGTCATCGAATACAGTGATTGTGTTTCTGAGTGATAATGGGCGTCCCTTTCCGCGCTGTAAGACCACTGTTTATGATAGCGGGATTCGGACGCCCTGGATTGTCACCTGGCCAAAACAGATTAAACCAAAAGCTGTTTGTGACTCCTTGATCAGTTCCGTTGATTTAGCCCCTACCATTCTCGACCTGGCTGGCTTACACATTGACGAAACATTTCAGGGTCAGAGCTTTAAATCATTGCTGCAAAACCCAGGTGCTTCAACTCGCACACATGTCTTCGCCGAGCATAATTGGCACGATTTTGAAGATTTCGGTCGTGCAGTTCGTACGCCTCGATATAAATATATTCGAAATTTTTATACCGATATTCCTGGAACACCTCCCGCCGATGCGGTGCGCAGTGAATCGTTTGTTAAGATGCGTCAATTACGAGATGAAAATAAGTTAACTAAGGATCAGAAAAGTTGTTTTGTGAGTCCGCGTGCAGCAGAAGAACTTTATGATGTAGAGAATGATCCTCATGAGCTAAATAATCTGGCGGGACAAAAAGACTATCAAAAGATTCAACAGGAACTGCGGTCAGCGCTTGACCAATGGCAGGCAGAAACCCATGATCGACTTCCCCGCAATCGTCGACCTGATGAATTTCATCGTGAAACGGGTGAGAGGCTGCCAGCTTTCAAAAAAAAATAATGTCAGTGAATTTGTTCTTTGACGAAAATTATTGAAGCGCATATCGAATTTGCCGAGTAATGCAGTTAGGAAAACTCGTGTTTTAAGGTGAATGAACAATGGTCTCCTCAATCTATTCCAGAGATGTATCAACAACTGACTCTACCCCTCCTACAATTCGACAAAAATTAGCAGTCAGTATGATGTGCTTGTTCGCTTTTCTGTTGCTCTACTTCATGATGTCAGGTCCTCTGGTTTGGATTGAAGACAAAATGAAATTCAAGCCGTTCACGAGGTCCGTCGAGACTGTGTATGCACCGCTGGTTGTGATTGTGAAATCTGATATGAAACCTGCATCGAGTGCGATTAAAGCCTATGTAGGAATGTTCAAATAATAAATCGGAGTTGAGTATGGGGGGCAGTGAATCTGAGGATCAGAGCGTCAAAGTATCTGATCAAGTTTCATCTGAGTCTATTCCAACGCGAAAGCTGAGATGGAAGTGGGGACTCGCGATATTATTCGCTGGAATAGGTTTCACAATTTACCAATGGTTCCAATTAGCCCCAGATCGAACGTATCAGGTGTTTGCCGTCTACGGTGGGATTCGAAATATTTTTATTGGTTTGTTGATTTGGTGGATGTTGATTTCTGGTGTTTCCTGGAAAGCACGCTTTAAAGGCTTATTAGGAACGATTCTCTTTTTTGTACTTTTCTTTTCACTGTTACGGGTGGAAAGTTTTGAAGGAGACATGGTTCCTCGGTTTCAATTTCGCTTTCTGCCGACGGCCGAACAAAGGGCAGAAAAGTATTTTGAACAGGCTGCGAAAATGCCGCAGGAATCAAACGCAGATTCATCGACGCTTGAAGTTTCTCCTGAAGATTGGCCTGCCTATCGGGGAGTTGATCGAGATGGTATTGTTCGGGACCAAAAAATCAGAACGGATTGGGATGTGCGGCCTCCCGAATTACTCTGGAAACATCCCGTTGGTTCTGGTTGGGGATCATTTGCGATTATTGGCGACCGTGCTTTTACTCAGGAACAGCGTGGTGAAAAAGAAACAGTGGTTTGTTATGACGCGTTGTCGGGCAAACAGATTTGGACACACCATGATTATGTTCGATTTACCGAGGTTTTAGGAGGCCCTGGTCCACGAGCGACGCCCACATTTTATGATGGAATGATTTATTCCATGGGGGCAACCGGAATTCTTAACTGTTTGAATGCGATCACAGGAGAACTGGTCTGGTCAAAAGACCTTCTGGAAGAGGAGAAGCTAGATAATCTACAATGGGCTATGTCGGGCTCTCCATTGATTTGGGAAGATCTCGTGATTGTGAATCAGGGGATCCCACAAGAGACTTCAAAGGTGAATCCGCGCTCCGTCGTGGCGTTGGACCGACTGACAGGTGACAAAGTTTGGTCAGGTGGGAAACACAAATCAAGCTATAGCTCTCCACAGCTTTCCATTCTGAATGAAGAACCGCGATTATTGATATTTCATTCCAAGGGACTGGAAGGCTTTACGCCACAAGAGGGGAAATCGTTATGGTTTTTTCCATGGACCAATCAAGCAGGTGTGAACGCGGCTCAACCGATTGTCATTGAACCTTCCTCTATTTTTCTGGGTGCTGGTTATGGAGCCGGTTCTGCGCGGATTACGATTCGTGAATCAGAGCAGCAGGCTGAACCAGATGTAATCGAAGACTGGAAAAGCAAGAGCTTAAAGCTCAAGTTTAATTCGGCTGTAGTTCGAGATGGTTTTGTCTATGGGCTGGATGAGGGAATTCTGACGTGCTTAAATCTGGAGACAGGAAAAAGAGCCTGGAAAAGAGGCCGCTATGGTTACGGGCAGATGATTCTAGTGAATGACAACCTGCTGATTCTGGCAGAAGATGGTCGTGTGGAACTCGTGAAAGCAGATCCAAAGAAATACACGCAGATCGCTACTTTTCAGGCTATCCAGGGGCAAACTTGGAATCACCCGGCATTGGCCCAGGGGAAACTCTTTGTTCGAAACAGTGAAGAGGCCGCCTGTTATGATATTTCTGATGCCGCTAAATAGCCTATTCTTGACCCGTGTTGTTGTTAAAACCGATAGATTACGTAAACAAGCCGCGATTTAGCTGCTTGGTCTGGTTTTCCTAAACCTATGTAAGATCTACGGTTTGTACTTGACTGGCTGAAGACGGGACTGCAAAATAGACGATAAATAAACGCCTACCTATGTGTTGATGTGTTATGACCTTCGAACAACGTGCTGACCAGTTTGGCTGTTCTGTGCGTCCCGCCACAGATAGTTCTACTATCTGAATCAATTGAAGAGAACGGAAGGAAGGAGACCCATGTTTCGAACAAACATGCGTGTTAACGTTTTGCTTCTCGTTATGTTCTTAGGGAACGCTCTTGCAGAGCAGCCCCTGCTTGCTGAATCATCAAAGATATCAGACGGACCGATTGTTGCCGCAAAGCCAGAGCGGAAATCAGTCAAGCCTCTTCATAAAATCATCGATGAGCAGATACAAGCTCGATACAAAGACGATTCTCAATATGTTTCTGCGCTCAGTGGTGACAGTGAATTTTTAAGAAGAGTGTATCTCGATCTGACAGGCCGTATCCCTTCAATCACGCAGACACGAGAATTTTTGGAAGATCGTCGTTCTGATAAGCGAAAAATTCTGGTAAATCAGCTTTTAGAGTCACCAGAATATGCGCGATATATATCACAGCAATTAGATGTGATGTTAATGCGTCGTCTCAAGAAAAAGTACATCAACGTCAATACCTGGGAAGAGTTTTTACGGAAATCTGTGGCAGAAAATAAGCCCCTTGATCAAATCGTCAGAGAGATCTTTGCAGCCGATGGTTCCAATAAAGAAACTCAGGCAGCAGCACGTTTTTATCTAGCCCGAAATGGAGACGTCAATGAGTTGACTCGTGATATTGGAGAGATCTTTCTGGGGGCTGATTTAACTTGTGCACAATGTCATGATCACCCTGATGTCAATGATTGGAAGCAGGATCATTATTATGGCCTTTCCGCTTTTCTGATTCGTAGTTTTGTGTTCACAGACAAAAAAAAGAAACAGACTGTCTTTGCTGAAAAAGCGGAAGGCGAAGTGAAATTCGAATCTGTATTTGAGGTCCGTGATAAAACATCTAAAGGCCCCGAGACGACACTTCCAGTTGTATTTAATGGTACTGCAATTTCAGAGCCTGCATTCAAAAAAGGGGAAGAGTACCAAGTTAAGCCAGCCAAAGATGTCAGGCCGATTCCAAAATACAGCAGACGCGCACAACTCGGTATTGCGATTACCTCACCTCAAAACCGTCGCTTTGCGCGAACCATGTCAAATCGTTTATGGGCTATGATTATGGGGCGAGGACTGGTACATCCACTCAATGCAGATCATTCCGATAATCCTCCCTCACATCCAGAGCTTCTGGATTCTCTTACTGATCAGATGATTGCTCATCAATTTGATCTGAAGTGGTATTTGCGGGAACTGGTGTTGAGTGAGACCTACCAGCGATCGAGTGTCAACGATGCATTCAACCAGAAAGATGCCAAAGAATTAGATGAATCCCAATTCACACACGCAATCATGAAGCCGTTAACACCCGAACAATTTGCGTGGGCGGTCTTACAGGCAACAGGTTTTACTGACATTTATCGGAAAAGTCTGAAAGAGAAATTGACCGAAGAGACGTTGCGAAAAAAACTGGTAGGTTATGAAAAGCGGTTCGTGTCATTGTTTGGTGGTTTGCCAGGTAAACCTGTCAAAGAGTTTGAGGTCACAGCTGATCAAATTCTTTATTTATCAAATGATGGAGCAATCCAGGGATTTGTAACTCCAAGGACTGGGAATACGGCAGATCGAGTTTTGAAAGTACCAGCTGATCAATCAGAGAAAGTAGCAGAGGAATTATATCTCAGTGTGTTAAATCGATACCCAGATCAAGTAGAGACGGAAGAAGTGATAACATTGCTTCAAGGCAAAGCAGGAACAAAACGATCACAAACGGTAAGTGATGTGATCTGGGCGTTAGTCATGTCTTCCGAATTTCGATTTAATCATTAGAAGTACAGTTTGTATCGAGTTTTTTTAGTCAAGAAATTAATTCGAAAGACAGGGAAGGGGAGGCCATGCGTTGTCATTATGCTTGTGGAACCCATGAGAGTCTGACGCGTCGTTCATTTTTAGGTGGAACGACTGCGGGAGCGTTAAGTATGCTCGGTTTTAGCGGGATGACTCAAGTTCAAGCCGCAAAAAAACTTTCAACCCAGCAAAAGCAGGTGGTAGTTTTCTGGCTGTCTGGTGGAGTCAGTCAGTTAGAAACCTGGGATCCGAAACCGGGAACAGAAACGGGAGGGCCGTTTCTGGCAATTCCTACATCGGCTCCAGGAGTGCATATCAGCGAACGTTTGCCATATACCGCGCAACAAATGCACCATCTGGCTTTAGTGCGTGGAGTGAATACGAAAGAAAATGATCACGGCAAGGGAAATTACATTATGCAAACCGGTCGCAAGAAACAGCCCGGATTTGCGTTTCCTTATCTGGGTTCTACGTTTTCAAGCCACCTTGCGCCGCCGGACAGTCCTTTGCCAGGGTACATCTCAATTGGAGTGGGTGGTTCCTCCACTGAGTCCACATTTTTAGGTCCTCGCCATGCACCTTTGGTCTTATCCGGTGGTAAGGCACCCAATAATCTGGAACTACCGAAATCGATGGAACCAGAGCGGGATGTGCTGCGCAGAAAGTTACGCCATAAAATCAGCCAACGTTTCGAGCAAAAAAGAAAGACTGCTCATACCGAAGTTTATAACGAGTCCTTCGATCAAGCGGCTGCTCTCATGGCGCGTCGAGATATTTTTGATTTCAGTAGTTTTTCTGACAAAGATATTGAGCGCTATGGTAAGCACGATTTTGGTCGCCATTGTTTGATGGCAAGACAGCTTATTGAAAAAGGAGTTACCTTCGTCAAAGTAGGGCATACCAATTACGACACTCATTCTGAGAACTTCAACTTTCATATTGAACAACTGGGTGAATTTGACAAGCCGTTTGCCACATTTATCTCTGATTTATCGGACCGCGGTTTATTAGAACACACATTGATCATCTGCATGTGTGAATTTGGGCGGACTCCAAGAATTAATTCACGAGTAGGACGCGATCACTGGGGAACTGCCTGGTCGGTTGCTTTGGGAGGAGCCGGCATCAAAGGAGGAGCCGTTTCCGGAAAAACAAATGAAACGGGTACCAAAGTCATCGATCGTGAAGTCAACGGCGGTCATTTGTTTCACACCTATTATCAGGCAGTGGGCCTGGACTCTACTGAAGAATTTTATCCGAATGGCCAGCCTATTGCGAAAGCAGACCCGAAGGCAGAGCCGATCAAGGAGATTCTGGCGTGAGTTTTTTACATTCGATTTGCTCGAAACTGAGCTACCTGCTTGCTGGGGGGTATGCTGTTGTTACGCTATCATCTCCAGTAATGGGTGCAAAGCCGGACGCAAAACCTGCAGCCCCTGAGGTTCCCCTGCTGGCTGTGAAGCCCATTCTTGATCATGGTCCCACGCCTTTGCCTATGGCTCTCAAGTATGCACAACTGGATGTGTCGAAAGTGTCAAAGCAGTCAGCGGCTCAATTTGAAATTGTTAAAGCACTCTCACAAAAATTTCAAATCCTCAATACAAAAATCGCAGTCATCCAAAAAACAATTCAGGATACGAAGCAACAAATCAAAACAGATTCCAGTTTACTGAAAAAAGCCAGAGCAGAACTCAAACGATTGAGCGAAGTGAAAGCAAAGAGTCCTGCTCGGAAGGGGAGTGAGCCACTCAAAGCGGTTAAGCCTCTGCCTGATCTTGAGCAGCTCTCTATTGAAATTTCTAACAACGAAAAGCAAGTCAAAGCTTTGGCTCAAGCTTTAAAAGAAGTACAAAAGAAACTGGAAGAACTGAAAAAGCAGGTTGCCGTAGAGAAAAAACAACTGGGATTCTTAAAGACAAAAGAGAGTCAGTTCACTGAAATTGCGAGCCTCTTTCGCGAAAAGTCGCCCGTTGCCGATCCCAAACTTTTAAGAGAAGTCGCCTCCTATCAGCACACGCGTCCGTTGTATTCTTGTAAAATTGATCCGAATGGAAACTATTTACTCGCCGGTGCTCAAGACTCCGTGTTCAATCGTTGGGATCTTGTCAGTGCCGCCAATACAAAGCTGTTAGGCCATAACAGTTGGGTCAGACGTTTTGATCTGCATGGCTCTACGTCATTGATGGTTACCGGAGCCTATGAGGGAAAAATTGCCTGGTGGGATATCAATGCTCATCAACCAAAGCCAAAGCACTTAATTGTGGCACATAAAGGATATGTGCGTGGTGTTTCTGTCAGCCCCGATGGTAAGCTTGTTGCGACCGCTGGCAATGATCGTCTTGTTAAAATCTGGTCAATTCAAAAGGCAGAACTCATTCAAACGCTGCAAGGTCATGAACATCAAATCTATAATGTAAAGTTTCATCCTGGCGGTCGATATCTTCTGTCTGGCGATTTGAGAGGAAATCTGAAACAGTGGGATACGAAGACCTGGAAAACAGTTCGTGACTTTGATGGGAGCGCAATCTATAAGTACGATACCACATTTCGTGGACATATCGGCGGAGTGCGTGGAATGGATATCAGCCAGGATGGCAAATACTTTGCGATTAGCGGTATCGGTCAGGTATCCAATGCATTTGCCGGCATAGGTGTGCCAACAGTGGTCTTGTTCGATTGGGAAACTGGTAAGCAGTTGGCGATCATGACTCCCAGCGACAATTTTAAAGGAACCTGCTGGGGAGTTCGGTTTCACCCCCAGAGTGATTTTATCGCAGCCGTGGGGGGAAACTCCTCTGGTATGATTTGGTTCTGGAAACTGGGAGAGCAGAAACCATTCTTTTCTCAGAAGGTAAAAAGTGTACCTTACGACCTGGACTTTCATCCGGATGGCCTGCGTATGTGTATTGCGGGTTACGATAAGACTGCGCGTCTTTTCAGTATGGGACCTAAAGCACCATTTGAGTTAGCCAAACAGAAGGCAAAAACGAAAAAGAAGAAATAGACCACCGTCTATTGAGGAGAGCGACGTACTGATTCCTGTTCAGAGAGCTGCTTTAGTTTGGTCATTTGCGATTTGAGAATGCGCTTTGTCAAACCACGAAACAAAAAGCCCATGATGCGGTGGAACAGAGATCCAAACACCATCTCACAATGATAATCGAGTTGGGTTTTGCGCGCCTGCTTTGTCAATTCGTAGCTTATATTGAATTGATAGGCGGGATTACTCAGCTCGATTCCCCACAGTGTGGGGG
This sequence comes from Gimesia aquarii, assembly GCF_007748175.1. NCBI lineage: Bacteria > Pseudomonadati > Planctomycetota > Planctomycetia > Planctomycetales > Planctomycetaceae > Gimesia > Gimesia aquarii. The sequence goes on along the minus strand of NZ_CP037422.1, from coordinate 4,400,308 downwards.
GAGTATATTCTGTGACGGATCCTGAATATTGTTGAGTATGACCACCTTCTTTGATGTGGTAGATGAAGCGTGTGCCTACCGGATCATCAACATTCTTCTCCTCTGGATATTCGATCAATTGCAGGCCTTCCATCCAGAGCTTCATTTTTTCGTCATCGGTCAGGAAGTTAAAAACGACTTCAATCGGAGCGATGATTTCCTGATGATATGAAATTTCCATCGTGGCCCGCTCCTGAAATAAGCAGGGCTGAGAGAGCCCTGCCTGGAATGTTTCCTGATTGGTAGAAAATGTTACTTCTTCTTTTTTTCTGGTTTCTTGGGGGCTTCTTTCTTCGCAGCTGGTTTTTTAGCTGGTTTCTTTTCCGCCTTCTTCTCCGTTTTTTTCTTTGCTTTCTTTTCTACTTTTTTAGGGGCAGCTGGCTTTTTGGGAGCAGCGGGCTTCTTGGGGAGCTCCGGTTTTTTAGCTTCTTTGGGTTTGGGTTCTTCTGGTAAACCAATAACTTCCAACCCTGTAATCTGTTTCTCTAAAGCCAAACCCGCGGGACGAGTGACTTTCGTCTGCCAGACATAGAGACGTTTTAACTTTTTCAGTTGATTGAGATTTGATAATCCCGCGTCGGTAATCTGAGTTCCGTAGAGATTCAAATATTCGAGATTTGGCAGTGCTTTCAGATGGACCAGCCCGGCATCGTTCACTTTTGTCTTTTCCAGATGCAAGTGAGTCAAATCCTTCAAGTCTTTTAGCTGTGCCAGCCCTGCTGAAGTGACATCAGTACCACGCAGGTTCAGCGTGGCAACTTTCTTAAGCCCTGCGAGAGTTTTCAAAGTGTTGTCTGTGATTTTTTGATCAGACAAATGAAAGGCAATTTCGAGCCGATCATCATTCTGTGCCAATTCGAGAACGGAACCACCGGCGGCACGAATTTTGGATTTGGCCTGTTCAGTGGCTGGGTCTGCTTTTTTGTCTGCTGCATAGACAAAGGACATCATTGAGAGTGAAACTGCGGAAAACAATGCTACAGGAAAATATCTCATTTTACCTATCCTTACTTTCTCATTCGTGCTTTGGTGCTGATTCAAAATTGAAAGTTCTTTACGTCCTGGTAGAATTTCTGAATCTCTGCTTAATAATGCTATTCACTAAATCAATACGAGTACTAGAGATAGAGCAATCGGCGTCAATTCAATTCGACAAAAGCTATTTTACCAAGGATGAACCAGTTTAGAAAAGACTCAACTCACAAAATGTCACGTTCAGAAACGAAAATTAAGGATGCCTGATAAGTCGGGGAACTTACGTTTCATGGCAGAAATGGTCTCGATTCAAATCGGGAAATCCGGTAACCTTCCCGCCTCTGTCTGTTCTATTGTTTGATTTGCAAAGTCTGAACTGGAAACAAGTAATGTCATCTGCTTCGACTACGTATCCCAGGGATACCATGATTCATGGTTTGGGACGCGGAGTAATTACCACAATTTGTTTAATGGGCGACCTCTTTCTCTTTGGTTGGGAAATGGTCAAGTGGATGATTACACGGCTGCCTCCTCGCAGCAATCTCTGGTCGTGCATGTATCATATTGGCATTCAAAGTATCCCCGTGATTTTGATTACAGGGGGATTCATTGGAATGGTTCTCGCCGTCCAATCTTATGATCAGTTTAAATTGATGCATTTGGAAAATCAGATCGGTGCTGTGATCGCGATCTCGCTGGTGGAAGAATTAGGTCCTGTGCTCGCGGCTATCATGTTGGCAGGGAGAGTGGGAACTTCGATGTCGGCCGAACTGGGAACGATGCGGGTTACCGAACAAATTGATGCCCTCCGTGCACTCGGCGCTGATCCCATTCATTATCTCGTGGTGCCACGGTTCTTAGCCTGTTGTTTATTGATACCACTGCTGACAGTAATTGCCGATGCCATCGGAATCCTGGGAGGCTGGTTTTTTAGTACTCAGGTTTTAGGTGTCGAATCATTTTACTATTGGCATTATTCAAAAGACTTCGTGTTTGCATACGATGTATTAGGAGGCATCTTCAAGAGTTTCTTTTTCGGAGCAGCGATCTCGTTGATCTCTTGTCACCGGGGGTTTCACTGTGGTGCAGGCGCTGAAGGCGTCGGTAAAGCGGCTACCGAGGCATTTGTGTATTCATTTATTGTAATCATGATTCTTGATTTCCTGTTGGGAGTTTCGATCGTGAACTTCTTCCACTTTATGCAGTCTGTTTATCCAGGTGTTCTCAGGTAACGATAAGACGTGACGGATGGTTCCAAAGAAAAGTATTAGTATGGCTGAGCGGAAAGCAAACGATGACTACGTGATTGAATTGCGAAACATCTCGCGTCAATTCGGAACGCAGCAAGTATTGCGTGATGTCTCGTTTGGAGTCCGTAAAGGTGAGACACTGGTTGTGATCGGTGAAAGCGGCTGCGGGAAAAGCGTGACCATGAAGCTGATCATGAATTTGCTGCAACCTACACAGGGAGACGTGTTGTGGAATGGGCGTTCTGTTTCCGATCGAACTCAGCGTGAGTTACACCGAGATCGACTTCGAATTGGCTATCTATTCCAAGGGGCGGCATTGTTTGACAGTTTGTCTGTTTATGAAAATGTAGCGTTCGGCTTAAAACAGAATACGAAATTAAATAAATCAGAAGTGGATCAAATTGTCGTTGAACGTTTAAGGGAGGTCGGACTTTCAGAATCAATCAGCCATAAAAAACCGGCAGAGCTTTCCGGGGGTATGAAAAAACGAGTAGGCCTCGCACGTGCTTTGGCAATGACTCCTGAAGTCATGCTCTATGATGAACCAACAACGGGCCTTGATCCTGTGATGACAGATGTCATCAATGAACTGATTTTGCAGACACGCGCCAGTCGCCCAGTAACGAGTATTGTTGTTACGCACGACATGAGTACGGTTAAAAAGGTCGCGGACAGGATTATTATGTTGTATCCATTAGCTCGTTTGAATTCGGTAGAGAAACAGATTGTATTCGAAGGGACATCAGAAGAGGCGTTCCAATCTTCTTTGCCACGGGTTCATCAGTTTGTGTACGGTGAAGCCGGTGATCGGATTCGTGAACTGGCAGAAGCCAGCTAAATGGTGACAGTGAGTATTCGAATTCTATTAACTATAAAATTAAATTGGATCTCAAGGATGAGATCAATTCAGAGGCATTTATGACGGATCGCCAGATACAATTTCGAGTCGGACTGTTCGTGATTTCCGCGTTGATTACCGGGGCCGCCATGATTTTCCACTTCGGTAAATTGGAAGCGCTATGGAAAAAAAAGTATTCTATCGCAATGCGTTTTGAATCCATTTCCGGAGTTCATCGTGGAACCCCCGTTGTGCGACATGGAATTCGCATTGGGGAAGTCTCTAAGATCGTCACCAGTGATAGTAAGCCTGGTGTTGTGTTGCTTGTTTCCATTCTCGATACACAACACTTACGTAAAGATGCGAGTCCTCAGATTGTCAGTTCTCTGATGGGAGACTCGAAGATTGTGATTTCTCCTGGCGTCAGCTCTGATTTTATCAAACCTGGAGAGCGGCTGATTGGTAAGCCTCCCAGTGATCCGATGGAGATTGTCTACCGGATGGAGCAGCAGGTTTCGAAGACGCTGCAAGCATTTACTTCCACCAGTGGCGAGTGGGAAAAGCTAGCCAAAAATATGAATCGAATCATGGAAACGAAAGAAGGGAATCTGGACGTTGTCGTTGAGCGGGCTGCGACGTCATTGCAGGAATTTTCTCTGGCGATGAAGAAAATGAACCAGATGATGAGTAATGTGAATCAACTGGTCGCTGATCCAAAACAGCAGGAACACCTGAAACGAACGATGGCCGCCATGCCTGCGATGATTGAAAGTACACACCGGACGATTGCCTCCGTCGAAGTCGCTGTGAAAAAGGCGGGAGAAAACCTGGATAACCTCTCTCAAGTGACCGACCCTTTGGCAAAGCACAGCCAGTCGATGGTGGTCAAGCTGGATCGCAGTTTGTCCCGGCTAGATGCGATTATGGCCGAGATGAATTCATTTACGCGTGCCTTAAACCAGGGAGATGGTTCCTTGAAAAAATTCATGTCGGACCCGGAGCTCTATCGTAATATGACCCGCTCCGCCAGTTCTTTAACCGTTCTGTTAAATAACCTGGAACCAATTGCCCGTGACATCCGAATTTTTAGTGATAAGATTGCCCGTCACCCGGAAATCCTTGGAGTGAGCGGTGCCATGAAAGGGAGTTCCGGGCTCAAAGAGCCGACAGAACAACCACGATCCCGCATAAAACAGTCTGGATTTTCGTTTCCTTCGACAAAAGGACGCTAATAGAGCCTTTGATCGCCTGAATAATCGCTTCATATAAATTTAGTCAAATATTTATATGAAATAGCTTTGATTTCAGTGGCTGAAGTTAAAATTTCCATTGAAAAATCAACTGAAATGGGATTGGCTTTCTAAGGATTTCTGCAAATAGGAATGCCTCCTTTTTTACTGTTTTTCAGGCAAAATGAGAGCTTTGATACAGTAGTTCTCTTGGGCTATGAACACAAAATCGTCCATGATGAAGGCGATTACTGAACCAATGTGTTGATAAAAACGTTTAAATTTTTGGAAAAGATAAATTAACTCTACGTTAATCAAAAATTAACAATTCTCTGTATGATTCCAAAAATTAAGTCTGGTCTTTGATTCGTTCAATGATTGATCTCAAACGAATGATTTCCCTTCTCAAGATTGGTAAGCAGAGAATCCGTGCAAAATTCATCTTCTCGACGTGATTTTTTAAAATCCGCCATCGCTGCTCCCGCAGTTGCAACAGTCTTTTCCCGTTTTATCACGAGTTCTAGTGCCAAAGGGATTCAATTTGATAATGGCTCCGAGCTGGTACCAATTCAGGATCAGACGACAGGGCTGCCTTTACTCCGATTACGAGAAGGGTTTCAGTACCAGTCTTTCGGTTGGGTAGGAGACGAAATGTCAGATGGAGTAATCACTCCTGAAGGACATGACGGGATGGGAGTGATTTCCCAGAAAGGGGATGTACTTACACTCTGTCGAAATCATGAGATATATGGTTCGAAAAGTTTTGGTCCGGAAGCACTCACTTATGATCCAAAGGCAGGGGGTGGATGCGCCAATTTACAGTTCGACCTGAAAGCGGGAAAGTGGTTAAAAAGCTGGACCAGTTTGGCCGGTACTGTGCAAAACTGTGCGGGGGGCCCCACACCCTGGGGGAGTTGGTTGTCATGCGAAGAAACAGTGCTTGGCCCCAAAGGAAGTTTTCGAGGTGTCCAATATCAACATGAAAAACATCATGGTTGGGTCTTTGAAGTTCCCTCTGAAGGTAAGGCTTCACTAGAACCCCTTGTTGCATTGGGACGTTTTGTGCATGAAGCACTTGCCGTTGATCCACATGATGGCATCATCTACGAAACAGAAGACCGCGACACTGCCGGTTTCTATCGTTTTCTCCCGAATGAGCGCGAAGTTTTGAGTAAAGGAGGGAACCTGCAAATGCTCAAAGTGAAAGGGAAAGACGATTTAAGAACCAGTGCCAAGCGGGGCGTTCGGTATGAAGCAGAGTGGGTCGATATTGAAGATCCATTGCGTCGTGATACACCCGGAAAAGAAGATGGATTGGGAGTTTATTCCCAGGGAAAAGAAAAAGGAGGCACAACGTTCGGTCGCCTGGAAGGTTGCTGGTTTGGTGATGGTGTTGTTTATTTCAACTGTACCAATGGGGGAGAAGCAGGACTGGGGCAGGTCTGGTCTTTCTCACCACGGGATCAAACATTACAGCTCGTGTTTCAATCAACAAGCCATGACATTTTAGATAGTCCTGACAATCTGACCGTGAGCCCCCGGGGAGGTTTGATTCTGTGTGAAGATGCAGATTTGAAGCCGCTTCGTTTGCACGCACTGAGCCGTAAAGGGATACTGAAAACTGTTGCGATCAATAATATTCAGCTGAAAAAGGGACAGCATAATCAATTGGAAGGTGATTTTACTGGTGGTGAATGGGCGGGGGCCTGCTTCAGCCCGGATGGGAAATGGCTCTTTGTTAACATTCACAAGCCCGGTATTACTTTTGCGATTACTGGTCCCTGGGATGAACTGGGAGTTTAAGCGACGAGGTTTTCTCTGATTTCAATCAAATCCATTGATAACATGTCAGGCCTGTGATTCTAAGTAAGGATCGCAGGCTTCTTTTATGGAATACAGAACGGAATTATAGTGAATCAAAGCCAACAAGTGAGGCTTTCTCTCTTTTCGAGAGGTATAGCCTTTAAAGGGTACAGGATGATCAGTAAACTGAAAGCAAAGCCGGATAGTAGTGTGCTGATTCCTATTCGTTGCTGTTTCAATTGCTTCTGATGAAGTTCCCACGCTCACACGATGGTCTCAGTTTTAAACCATGTCACTCAAAAATTATATTAAAAATGATTTGGAAGCACGCTTGAGAAGCGGGCAGGAACTGCCTGCTCAATTGACACTCGAGTCTTTAGCGGAGCATTACCAGGTCAGCTTTTCTCCAGTGCGTATTGCGATCGCTGAACTGGTTGAAGAAGGTTTGTTGAAAAAGGGGGCGAATCGCAGGTTAGTTTTAAATACGAAAAAAATTAAACCACTCAAGCGAGGGAAAAAATCTGCTTTGCCTGAGCCTCCTGCCGATATGTTTGAAGTGATCACCAATGAGTTTGTGAAACTGAGTTTAAAAGGGGAGCCAATCGATATTCGTGAGGAGGTGACGGCCAGGAAATATGGAATCAGCCGTTCTTCGCTACGGATTATCTTAAACCGATTGGCGGGAACCGGGATTCTGGATCACATTCCCCGTCGTGGTTGGAGACTCAGACCCTTTCGTCAGGAAGACATGCAGGCATTTCTTGAAGTGCGTGAACTACTTGAATTAAAGGCACTTGATCTGGCAAAACCCTATCTGGTCAAAGAAGACTTACAAAAAATTCTGGATGGTAATGTCATTCCCAAATCTGATTCTGAGAGTGTTTTAATTGATAATTCGTTGCATGAATACATCATCGACAAAGCCGGTAATTATTACATTCAAGATTTTTTCCAACGACAAGGCAGGTATTATGACATCCTGTTTGACTGGGAAGACCAGGATCGAAAAACTGCCATCGAAACCGTTCGCCAGCATCGATCCATTTTGAAAGCGCTGATCAAGAAAGACTGGCGCTCGGCCCGCAAAGCACTTTCCTATCACATTCGTGACAACCACCCGATATTAAGCAAGATTGTGAAATAGAAATAGTTCATAAATCAGTACGTATCTTCCCACCTTGACACTACTGTCACATTTTCATCTGAAGCTACGGGGTGACATCGCGTAGAATGCTGTTAAGTGTTACCGTTATGGGAGTGTTATCTTGCTTCGTACAGACACATACTCAGATTTTATCTGGTAGTTCGTGGTTGGAGTTGTTGATTTAGCTTTGCAATATCATCGGGAACGGCGCGAATAGGTCAAGTGAAATATTGTGTGAATGAGTAACGATACGCTCGTCATACGTTTTGGGAATACTTTGATCTGTGGAGAAACGCGTGTGATAACGTTTGATAATCGAGAAAAAAGACATGTTCATTGAGAGTCGATGCGAAATATTCATCTTCAATCCTTTAAAAAATAGCGACTTTTATAGTGCGGGAATCCACAGGTGCCCAAGTATGTATCGCAAAGAAAAAATTCCCACGCGCGCGACGCAGATTGCGCAGTTTCGCTGTTAGCATGATCGTGTCAAGCTGTCCTTACAAGCACTGAATTTTTGAAAGTCAATGAGTTTTTAAATGCTTCGAATTGATGATGAACGTTTTTAGTGATTAAGAGTTTTGTCTAAATGAAGGGCGGAGAAGGTTGAGATTCTATAGATTCAGCAAAGTTGACCCTTTGGTGGTATTCAATTATAAGAGTGACGTTTTGTGCTAATCCAGATAGAAGCATTCATATAAAAGCTATCCAATATGGGATCAAATCGATGAGTGAGAGTAGCACTGCACAGGTTCGACACAAGGTAGATGAACTCTATCGAATGGAATCGCGCCGTGTATTCGCCACACTAATTCGGTTGTTGGGAGACTTCGATCTTGCTGAAGAAGCAATGCATGAAGCGTTTACAGCTGCAGTGGAGCAATGGCAGCGCGATGGAATTCCCCGGAATCCACGTGCATGGCTCGTTTCCACAGGGCGGTTCAAAGCCATTGATTCTGTTCGTCGTCGTAGCCGGTTTGATGCTTCGCTAGAAGAACTCGCCAGACGACTTGAAGAGATTGCAGAGGATAAAGCTGAAAAAGCAAATCATGAGGTGGAAGACGACCGACTGAGGCTGATCTTTACCTGCTGCCACCCGTCGCTCTCACCAGAACTTCAAGTGGCTCTGACCCTGCGTGAAGTGTGTGGATTGAAAACAGAGGAAATAGCGAGCGCGTTTCTGATTACGCCTCCCACGTTGGCCCAACGCATCGTACGCGCTAAGGCGAAAATTCGTGATGCGGGAATTCCTTACGAAGTTCCTTCACTTGCCGAGTTGCCGCCCCGTTTGGACGCAGTGCTTTCTGTGATCTATCTTGTGTTCAATGAAGGTTACTCTGCTTCGTCAGGCGAGTCACTGATCAGGGTTGATCTTTCCGAAGAAGCAATTCGTTTGGGACGGCTCTTACTGGAATTGTTACCCGATTCAGAGGTGATGGGGCTTCTCGCCCTCATGTTATTACAGGAGTCGCGACGTGATGCACGTGCGAATTCAGATGGTGATGTGATCTTGCTGGAGGATCAGGACCGTTCTCTCTGGAATCGTCAACAGATTTCAGAAGGCACGACGTTGGTGAACCGGTCAATTGCTTCAAGGGAGTATGGGATTTACACGATTCAGGCAGCCATTGCATCAGTTCACGCGAACTCTCCTACCGCTGCAGCTACAGACTGGGCGCAGATTGTAAGTTGGTACGATTTATTACTGCAAGCCGAACCCTCGTCTATAGTTGAGTTGAATCGGGCCGTCGCCGTTGCCATGCAGGAAGGACCGTTAGTTGGGCTTGAGCTGGTTGAATCGATTCTTGAACGGGGCGATTTAGTCGAATACCACCTGGCACATGCAGCTCGTGCGGATTTGTGTCGACGTCTGGGGAGAACTGAAGATGCTAAAAAATCTTATGAAAGTGCCCTGAACTTTGCTCGTCAGAAACCCGAGCGTCGCTTTCTTGAAAAACGAATTATTGAGTTGGGATAAAAATTTTTTCGATTTTGTGTCGATTTGCTGTTTGTTTAAACGACTAGTGAGTAAATACTACTTTTTCAGGTTCAAAATCGGGAGAAAATGATGAAATTCGTATGTCTGGGATACATTGATGAAGCAAAATGGGGTGAAATGTCAGAAAACGAGCAATCTGCCTTCATCAACGAGTGTTTTACCTATGATGATGAACTGCGGAGAGGAAGCCATTTTCTAGGTGGTCAAGGACTTCAGAGCAGTCAGAACGCGGTAACGCTTCGCTGGCAGGGAGAGCAGGCGATGGTTGTTGATGGTCCTTTTTCCGAGACGAAGGAGCAGTTGGGGGGAATCCTCTTTTTGGAAGCCAGGGACCTGAACCATGCGATTACGCTCATGTCCAAACATCCGATGGTTCGTGGCGGCGCCTTTGAAATTCGCCCCGCCGATGAAAAGATTAATACCATGATTGAAGAGAGATCTTCACAGAGTTTTAGTAGTTAAGGAGCTAGAAAACAATGTTTGCAAAACCGCAAGAAGAACACAGTTGGCTCGAACAACTCATTGGTGAGTGGGCCGTTGAAACTGAGTGCCAAATGGGACCAGATCAACCACCTAACAAAACAATAGGCCGCATGAATTGTTCCTCGCTGGGAGGTGTGTGGCTCATTGCCGAAGGGGAAGGGGAGGCACCCGAAGATGGAGTCTGGAAATCTGTAATGACACTCGGTTACGACCCTGAGAAGAAACTGTATGTGGGTACGTTTGTGGCTTCCATGATGACACATCTTTGGCTCTATTCCGGTTCGATCGATGAGTCGGGTACCAAGCTGATTTTGGATACCGAGGGTCCGAAGTGGGAACAGGAGGGAATGACGCGCTATCAGGATATTGTGGAAATCATTGATGAGGCGCATTGGGTGTTGACTTCGCAAATCTTCGGCGAAGATGGTGAATGGAATGAATTCATGTCTTCGCATCATCGTCGTAGCAAGTAGAGTTCTGATCAGGAGAAGAAGATGAAATTTCTTTGTTTGGGGTATTACGATGCCGCCTCGATGGAAGGGAAAACGGAGGCTGAGATGGCGGCATTCATGGAAGAGTGTTTCGCCTATGATGATGAATTGCGACGAGGTGGACATTTCACAGGAGGGGAGGCGTTGCAGCCAGCCGAACACGCTGTCACTTTGAGAAACCGCGGAGGTCAGGTCGAGGCAACAGATGGTCCATTTGCTGAAACAAAAGAGCAAATTGGCGGCATTCTGATTCTGGAAGCACGTGACATAAATCAGGCTGTGGAATTGATGTCAAAGCACCCGGGCGTTCGGTTCGGACCTTTTGAGATTCGACCAGCGGATGAAGACATAAATGCATTAATTAAAGCACGCGATGAAGCGATGCGGTGAATTCTTTTTAAAAGTAAGTCAAAAACGAAAAGAGATTTGTCTTGAAATACATGTTACTGATCTACAGTGCCGAAAGTGGTTGGACACAAGACGAGCGTGAGCAATGTATGTCAGATTCAACTGCAGTCTGTCATGAGTTGGACAAGCAGGGTAAGTTTCTTTCAGCGTCTCCTTTGCATTCTGTTGAGATGGCAACCAGTGTTCGAATTCGGAATGGCAAACGACTGGTGACTGATGGACCATTTGCCGAAACGACTGAGCAGCTCGGTGGATACTATGTGATTGACGTCGAGAATCTGGATGAGGCAATCACAGTGGCAAGCCGACTACCACCAGCTAAAAAGGGGACCGTTGAGATTCGACCCCTTGTCGAGTTACCTGATTTGCCTGACCAGGAATCCAAGGCGGATTCGGATTTTGTTCTGTAACAAATTTTTTTCGGTGTAAGAAAATCGTAGTTTGTCTTTTCTGTCCCAAGAACATGGTGACACGAAGTTTTTAATAGATGAGGAGAAAACCGATGAAAGTCATGGTAATTATAAGGGCGACCAAAAGTTCGGAAGCAGGTGAAATGCCGAGCGAGCAACTGCTTACTGAGATGGGAAATTTTAATGAAGAATTGTCAAATGCCGGAGTTTTACTAGCCGGTGAGGGACTGCACCCGAGTTCGAATGGTGTTCGAGTCCGATTCTCGGGGAAGGATCGCACTGTTGTCGATGGCCCTTTTACTGAGACTAAGGAACTCATTGCCGGATTCTGGCTCTGGAAGGTCAACTCGATGCAGGAAGCCATTGATTGGGTGAAACGTTGTCCTTGTCCTAACCCGATGACCGAAGACTCAGATATCGAGATTCGTCAAGTGTTTGAAGCCGACGATTTTGGTGAAGCCTTAACACCAGAAGCACGTGAACAAGAAGAACGAGTTCAAACAGAAGTTGCGGAACGTAACAGTAATGCCCAGGGGATACCAGCTTCCAAGGATGAAGACGAGATTCGATCGCTTGCCAAAGCCTGGTCAGAATCGTTGGAGTCTAAGGACGTGGATGCTATGCTGACAGGCTATTCGGAAGACATTCATTTGTATGATGTCAAACCGCCTTACCGACTCAAAGGGCTTGAAGCATATCGTGCAAACTGGGAAGCATGTTTGCCTTATTTTCCGGCCAAGATGAAATCTGAGCATCGTGATTTTACAGTCACGGTAGATGGAGATGTGGCTTTTGCTCACGGATTGCATCATGTCGTACCGATTGATGAAGAGAGTCCGGTTGGCCAGACCTGGTTGCGAATAACGATCGGCTACCAGAGAACAGAAGGGGAGTGGCGCGTTGTGCATGAACATGTTTCGGTCCCCTTTGATCCAATGACGGAAAAGGTTGCATATATTACTGATGAAGTCATTGCAGAAACAAGTTGAAGGAATTTCGCTTAGTTGGGTATACCTGACCAGGAACGGAGTATCCCTGTGATAGTTAACTTTGAAAATCGAAGAACCTTTCGAGTTGACTCTGTGAGTTATAAAAAATATAACGATTCAAAAGAGTGCGAGTTACACTTCGATAAAGTTTTTCAAAGGAATCAAAAATGAATCAAAGTGAAGTAAAGCCGACATCGACTGCGCAGACTGTGATGATTTGGATCGGGCGTGTGGTTTCGGTTCTCGTTGCACTTGCTTTTGGAATGAGCGCAATGATGAAACTCAAAGGGGGACCCGAGTTTGCTGAAGGGATGGAGAAACTCGGATTGCCGGAGTCGATGATCTTGCCGCTTGCCATTCTTGAAATTTTTTGTGTGCTGCTCTATTTGATTCCATGGACGGCCGTGCTTGGTGCCATATTATTGACTGGATACATGGGCGGAGCGATCTGCACTCATTGGCGCGTAGGTGATCCATTCATGATTCAAGTCGCGATTGGTGTGCTTATCTGGTTAGGTTTGTATCTGCGTGAGAAACGACTTTGGGGAGTCCTTCCGATCAGAAAAATGACTTAGTCAGCTGAATAAACTAACCAGCCAAAGCCAGGCACCTGTTACCGAAAGAGTTACCAGAGTTACTGGAATACCGACGCGGGCATGCGTCTTGAAGTCGATTTTAATACCAGCTTGTCTTGCTGATTCAACCACAATGATGTTGGCGACACTGCCTACAATGATTAGATTACCGGCAAGGGAACTACTGAGAGCCAGCAACGGGCCCACATCGCTTCCCTTGACAATGGGTAACAAGAGCATGATGGCTGGCACATTGGAAACCAGATTTCCCAGAATCACTGTTGAGATAAACAGCGGCGCCGGTTGGTCAAGTGGGATGCCGGCGGACTTGGTCTGAGCGACGAGCCAGTCCATACCGCCGGTAAGTTGAAACGCTTTATTCACAATAAACAGGCTGATAAATAGCACCAACAGAGACCAGTCGACCAGCCCCATGATCTTCCGGGAATGGAATTTTCGGCTGAGCATTAATATTCCCGCCGCACCCAATGCCAGTAATTCGCGCGGCCATGCTGTGAATATAAAACATGCGATTAATAGTGTTAAAACAAGAATTCCTTTGAAGGTCTGCCAACGATCAAACTCAATCTCCGTGTTTTCTAAACTTGCTTCTGTCTCGAAATGCCACTTACCGCGGTATAGAGATACGATGATTCCCCAAACGATGAGCAGCCCGAGTAGGCAGGGAGGCAGTGCGATAAGCAGGTATCCATTGAATGGCACTTTTAATGCTTCACCGATGAGAATGTTCTGTGGATTACCAATAAGCGTGGTTGCACTGCCGATATTAGCCGCACATGCCAAGGCGAGCAAATAGGGGACCGGGTTCAATTTTTTTTCAATACAGAGGTGTGATAGTAGCGGAGCGACTGCCAGGCAAACGACATCGTTTGTGAGTAGGGCACTGAAGGCTCCTGTAAGAGAAATCACAACAGCCAGGAGCGCCGGGGGAGACATGTCTTGTGCAACGACTCTTTTTGTTGCGATACCGTAGAATCCTCCCAGCTGAAATTGTGCCGAGACAACCATCAATCCGAACAGGAGTGCGAGGGTAGGGACATCAATTGAGGCCAATGCGTTTTGTTCGCTAATATTTCCAACAGCTAAGAGGGCAATAGCACCCAGCAACGCAGCACCGGTTCTGTCGACACGTAACCCAGGAATACCACCCAAGAGCATACTGAGATAGACAATAATGTAGACGATGACAACAAAAGTGGTCATGTTGTGGACCGACTCCTACCAGAATTGAATCGCGAAGGTTTAACTTTATCAGGATGAGTTTCCGGCATTAATACCGCTAGAATCAACAAGGCGATTACTCCTAGTGCTGTTAAGAGTGCGTATGACGAACTGTAGCCATATTCTCCAGCCCACCATTCCCCAAGAAACGAGCCAAAGGAGGCACCCAGTCCTTGAATTGTGATCACGACCCCTGTTGCAAAGTTGAATACGCCTGTGCCTCGCGTCAGGTCGGCGACAACAAGGATCACAATGACTCCGTATATTCCAGCTCCGATGCCATCTAAAATCTGTCCAGACATGATGAGATATGGGTTTTCGGTTTGAGAAAACAGCAATCCACGTAGAGGAAGTACGGCAAAGCCAACGAGTAGAAAACGTTTACGCCCCCACTGATCGCATCGTAGGCCGACAAGCACGGCAATACCAATCATGACGATTTGAGCAATGACAACGCAGATGGATATATAGAGTGTGGAAAGTTCTTTGTGTTCCAACGCGAGCTTTTGCCCGGCAAGGGGAAGCATGGCTGCGTTCGAGAGATGGAACATTCCCACACAAACCATAAAGATCAAAAGAGATCGATTTGTAAAAACCAATGCTAAGGCACTTCGCTCTGATTCTGATTGATTATTCTTTTCAATTTTCGAAACTCCACCGCGGGCTATGGTATGATCAATCGACTTTTCAGGAATCATTAAAGCGATTATTGCTGCACTACATGCCAGAAATGCGACGATGGGTGAGACACCCCAAGATACGACATAGGTACCAACTAATCCAATTGCCACGGCTGATACGAGATTACCGGCGTGGTTGAATGCCTGGTTTGAGCCAGTCTGTTTTGTGAGTCCGGAGGGGCCTACAATTCCCAGTGTGATCGCTGCGATTGCCGGAGGTATGACTGCTGCTGCTAAGCCTAGAATCGCCGCTGATATCAATACCGGGGCCATTTCCGATGCAAAGGCAGGGACTAAGACACAAATGGCAATCGTCAATGCTGCGCCTGCTGTGAGATAGCGCTTATAACGCGTATTGTCGATCAGCCATCCGGAAGGTGTTTGTGCGATAACGGTCGCCAGATTGAGAGTGAGCAGAAATACTCCGATTGATGCCTCATTCCAGTGAGATGTCGTAATCAGATATGTGGCCATGAAGGGGCCAATGCCATCACCAACATCAGCCGCAAAAAAATTGAGCCAGTTCAAGCGTGGGTTAGTACCACTGCTTCGGTCGGTTTGGTTCGTACTCTCTGAGGGAGTGCTAATTACTGAATTCCTCCGGCTGGGACAATAGACGTGCTTCCTGCATGACTATATCGGTTTGACCCTGCTGATTCAGCATCTTTATCTTATTCGTTCCAAAAGGGATTTGTTGAAATCTGAGAGATTATAAGAAGGTAAAGTCAAAGACGTCAAGTTGTGGTTTAAGTGGGTTCAGTTCGATCTTGTATTGCTATAACGGAAGAAAATCATTGAAAACTACTGATATATTCTTTGAACTTTCTCAGACTGGAAAAACGTGGATTCATTCACAGCAATTGGCTAGAGGCTCTCAGTCCTATTGTTCTCTTTTAGAACCTGTGGTTGAGAATACAGAGAACGAATCGATCTCATTAACAAGGTATATTTCTAACTATGACAGATCATTTTGTATTCGCTTTTTGTATGCGAAGTCAGACGTGGTTGATTGGGAGTGATGAGATGAGACATCCACTCACAGCAATAAATGAATTATGGATTTTCCTATATTGCGGGTTACAACAAATAAAATTAATGAAAGTAATATGCCAGCGACTGCGCTTGGTTTTGAGGAATTTCCCTCAAAAATTTACTGAAAATATGAGTGTATAGAGTTAGTGAAGCTATTACTTTAAGCGACGGACCAATACTACGATACAACTTAGAAAGCACTGTCTCCATGCAAACACTCAATCCAAGTATTCAAGATATAAAAGTAGCGACCAGCAAATCACAGCAACAAGCTGTGGAGAGAATCTTTTCACTTCTGGATAAAATCGAACAAAAGAATTTGATCCAATTTGCAAGCCAACGGTCGCATACACGAAAAACCTTTCGAGGTACTTTAAGTATATTGTTGCCTACAGAAAATCCTGTCCTTGATCTTTGTGACACAGAGGCAATCAATGTGCAAGGCTTGTCTATTTCGCAATCTGGTGTTTCTTTTCTCTTTGCCGGTGATATCGATCGAAAAGATATTTTAGTTGGTCTTACTGTTTTAGACGATAAAGTCATTTGGTTCCATTCGGAAATCGTACGCAAAAAGCAATTTCCAGAAGCTGATTTCTGGGAGTACGGCGTCAAGTTTCTTCGCAAGGTGAATGAATAATCGATTGCTTTTGAGGTGAGTGAAGTCAATCAACTCAACGTTTCACTGAGTTGTATAAAGAAATCTCAGGACTGCTGACTCATTATCTCTACCCTCTTAATATCAAGTGATTTTCACCAATAATCTCCGAGAAGCACATTCCCCAAGTGGTGTTCACAATACGCTGGTAGTGTCGGTACAACGTTTTCGGTGCTAGTACAAACTAGACAAGGAAAATTAGAATGAATCTCAGAAAAGTGTGGAATTCACTATTGGCATGAGTCTGATCGATACTGTTTCTGATGATCTAGGAGCACTTTGAGCACTGATTGATCACAATAATTTGAGTTAGTCTCAATTAAGAAGATAAGTAGGCGTGTCTAAATGATATGATTCAATGATTAAGAACATGGACATGCTTTTATCGTTTACTTCACAATCTGCACTGGTGAGACCAGAGGTATGAAGATTCCTATTTCATAATCTGTTGTTGATTCGCTTTTGGTCTCGCGTTGTGTGAGACTTTCTGTACCACTTCGTCGTACTCGCGGGCTGTCATACTATGGAGAATTGAACAATTTGTCTCAGGATCTTTTACCACGTGCAGATATCGGTCAACAAACGGTTCTGTTACACGGGCTTTGGCATCCAGAGGAGCCACAATCAAAAGTTGCAGCCCAAACTGGTTGAAAAGTTTCAAGGCGTACTCGGCGTTTTGGTCATCTACCTTGGAGAACATTTCATCAACGACCACGAATTGAAATCGGCCGGGAACATTACCTGTTGGATCAATGTCAAACTGATAAGCTAAAGCGGCTACCAGAATGGTAAACGCGAGTTTGGCTTTCTCTCCTCCAGATTGACCTGAACTTCCATCATAACAACTATGAGTCATTCCTGATTGGAGCTCAATTTCTTCTGCAGCAAAGTCGTACCAGTTACGAACATCAATGACTTTTTTTCTCCAATTCGTTTTTTCTTTATCCGACAAGCGTTCGACAAGATTTTTGATACGCACAAACCTTGCTTCGTTCGCCTCAGGAGTCTGTTCCAGAGAATCATCAAGACACTCACGCAACGAGCGTCGAAAATCCTCGATTTCTCGGTCATTTACCGGATGAGGCTTTAATCGCATATACGTTCCAGGTGAATATTCAACATCCTTCAGTGCGTTATTAAGCTGAGTGATTTTGTCTTCGATCAACTTTTGTTCGGTGCGGAGTTCTGTATTGAACAGAGCGATTTCCTGGCTCACTTGATCATTCAGCCGGTTTTTGAATTGGCGTTCATAACGGGGCAGATCTTCCAGGCGAAGCTGATCCAGTAAACCCTGGAAGCTATCGAGTGATTTCAGAGAGGCATCGAGGTCATTTGCTGCTTCTTTAAAATCGCGCAGATATTTTGACATGGCACTAATCAGGTCCTCTTTGATTTTTTCTAAAGGACTTCTCAATTTGTCTATCTGCTTCTGTGTCGAAGTTCGCCAGCTTTGAATTCGTTGTTCAAAATTCTCAATCGACAAAGCTGGTTTTTCCAGTGATTCAGCGATGGTTTTAAACATTTCGTGATGTACGTCAAAATTACCGGCTGTCTGCTGTGACTGTAGCTGAGTGTGAGCCAATGCTACCAGTTTAGTGACGCGACTAATATCACTCTTCAATTTTGCACGTTCCTCGAAACATAGATCACGTTTTGCACTGAGTGTCTGCTCCTCTGATTCTGACCGTTTCAACCGTTTTTGCAGCGTTTGTACGGTTTTATTCGATTCTTCCAGATTCTTTTTTTCTGCTTCAAGTGTAACGATTTCATCTTGGTGACGTTTGATATCGATCTTGTCGAAGTCACTTATATCCAGGGCTGCATCCGCGGCTCGAAACGTATTTTGAATTTCTTCTATCTGGTCATTAATTGAAATGATTTCATCGGTCAGAATTTTGATTTCGGATTCGAGTTCTTGAATATGATGTCGTATACGACTCTGCTTATCAGTGTTATCCCATCCCAATACGAAGAAACGTGGGTTTGTTGTGCGTTCTCGATCATCTTTTTGATGTCGCTTTGAATCGTATTTGACATGGCGTTGTGCAGTCAGGGCGTATTTGGAAACGTCATTGAATTCTTCGATGCTATTACAGCAGTGAAAGTTAAATCGTTGTTGAATTTCTGCTCGTAGCCATGGGGTAAGGTTATGACGCGGCTTAAATTGCAGTTTATTGCAGAGTGACTGCGGATGAATTCGATCACCACCGGCTGAATCCGTGACTTTTCCAACACACAAATAATCCAGTCGTTGACCTGTCCCGTGTGCATCAACAATGCGATTTCCTTCGACATAGTCTCGCACACGCGGATAAAACTGTTCAGCAACCAGCAAGCTGAGAGCAAACGAACGGAGAACCGTCTCGATGGACGCGGTCCAGTTCTGTTGATCAGGCAATACTGAAATCAGTTCCGCTGCAAAAGGAAATAGGCTTTCATCCAGTCCCAGATCGGCGCAGAGTTGACTGCGAATCGTAGAAAAACGAGCAGGCAAGTTACTATGTTGTTTTTGTAGCATATCCAGATCAGCACGTTCCTGTCTCAGTTGGCTTACGATGCTCGCTTTTTGGCCAAGCGTTGTTTCTTGCCTGTTTTTCAGCTCTACTAGTTTGTCACTATTTGACTTGGATATTTCACATAATTGTTTGTTAATCTGTTGGAACTGTTTCGCGTTGCCTACGATGTCATTGATGCCACAAGTTTTTAGATTGTTCTGATATTTTTGGAATGCCTCACGTTTAAAATCTAACTTTGTTTGTTCATTCCGAATCAATCCGGGGATTTGTCGCAGTCGTTCACCGCCCGCATGTTCGATTTCATTTTTTGTCTGTCGTACCGTTTCTCGTGTCTGTTCCAATTCCTGATCTAATCTCTTAATCACAGTTTCCTGTGTTTTCAGATTTTGATTCTGTACCATCAGTTCCGGCTCAAAGATATAGATTTTTAACTGAGGGAAGTACGACTCGGATGCATCCAGCTGATGCTGATAGAAAGTTAATGCCTCATTTTTCTGACGATATTTCTTGCCTATGTGCTCAACAGGAAGTAACAATTCCTGTGCCTGTTGAGCTCGAACCAGCTCATTGTGTGCGATACTCAGATCATTAAAGTGCTTCAGCAGCCCTTGTACTTTATCATGCCAGTTCTGAGCTTCCAGCATATGTCTGCGAATGAATACATTCAGGCTCTGGATATCCTTGACTGCCACCGTCTGGTTGAACATATCAATGGCTTTGCTGCGCATCTGAGTTCGTTTGGTGATCCAACCCAGATATTCGGCATATGCTCTGGTTGTCTGGTATCCTTGTTGTTTGAGATGCTCGCGAACCGCATCAGATTTTTGCAGACCTTGTAGATCGGATTTCAATTCGTGCGATTCATCGACAATCGCATAAACCCGATCATCAGTTCCGTCCGCTTTGAGATACAGTATTTGTGTCAATGTGAAAGATCGTCCCAATTGTTCATCGCTAAATGCAGCAGAAATTGCCGTCAGATGATTTCCTTGTGGGCGTAGAAACTTTACTACATTTGAGTTTGATTCATCGGTTGTTCGATCAAAGGCACCTTTAATATAACTTTTGGGTGTACGCTCGGTTTTTTTCGCTCCTGCTGCTACGTTGTAGTTTCGTGTCTTACCGTCTACCAGTAGAGTCAGTAAGGCATCTACGAGAGTGGACTTTCCTGAACCATTATGGCCAACCAGTAATGCCGTTCGCCCTTTTGGTTCAAAGCGAAAAACAGTTCCAGATTGACTGTCAAAAGTTCCCCAGTTAAAGACCTCCAGTTTCTGTAATCGATAACCGGGGCGATCAGGACATAAGTCACATAAGTGTTGCATGGAGTGATTTCCTATTCGCGCTCATTTGCAATTAGCCGGTCGCGCAAGTGTTCCAGCTCATCAATGGGAATTCGTGCCTTCAATAGTTTGCGGACTTCCCATGAACCGGGTTCCTCTTTAAAAGTAGCAACAAATTTAATTTTTTCGAGTTGATTTAACGCTGTGATGAGTTGTTTGCGTAAAATCACTTCATCTGAATTTGCTGGAAAGCAGGATTTCCAAAGTTCAAACAAAGAGTCGACGTCGATAACACAGCGTTCGTTGTCGAGGTCTTCCTCTTCAAATTTTCGATACTCTTCACGTAATAGAACACACAACAAGGTCGGTTTATAACTAAGAGGAGTTTTCTTAAATAAACGCGGTAAGCGTTCGTAACCTCCCGTGCGTTCCTCATCGCCAAACTGGCGCAGGTAGGCGATACCCTCTGTACGGTCGATTATCAGTGTCAGTCCAATTTCACAGAAATACTCGCTTAAGTCTGATTCATTACTAAGTAGTAGAGACCAGAGGTCAGCTTGCTCCTCGTAGATCACTCCCTGTAGCAGGTTGACCGCAACAATACCACGTTCACGGAACTCCGGAATATCACTCATATGGTGCTACTCCTCAGCCCGGAACGTCTTCGCAGTGTTTCTGATAGAAAGAAAACTCGGGGAATTTCGAATTCCTGCAGTCCGTGTTCAGTATCGATACAAACAACGTCGACTGAGTTTTCATCTACCTCATGACCTTCATCATGTGCAATTTGAATGTAACCCAACATTTCTATTGCGCCATTTACTGGCGGGCAAGTTTCCAATAAATCTGAAAGAGGCAATCGTTCGGTAAACTGAACCTGACTGGCAATATTAAACCGCATGGTATCCCAATCAAGACGTTGCATCTCGGCAAGATTTCGAAATGCGTCGAATCGCGCTTTGTCGTCCGGTTCTTCATGCGTGATTTCGATCGCATCAAATTTGACCGGGGGTTGCCAGAAGGGGCGTTCCAAACCGTGATACAAATCTAGTTCGGTAAAAACATTGATGCCTAATTCAGGAGGTTGTTCTGCCTGACGCACCGCTGCTGCCTGGATTTCACGCAGCACGGAAGCCAACCTGAGTCGACTCGAACTCACTTTTGAATCCAGAAGCCTGCGCAGTGTAGAATTCAATCGGCGTGTGGTGTTCAACACACGTTCTGCTTCCAGAGACAGGCTGCTTATCATACGTTTTACGCGATCTTTTCCTTCTGTTTGTGATTCCAGTTCAACCATCTCTTCTAATTGAATGATAATTTTTTCCAGTTCATCTTGTTGCGATTGTGAGAGTAGAAGGTCGACAAAAGCTATAAAGCTGGCTCCCTGATCTTCTTCCTTGAGTCGATCTTCTGCGTCGAGTGCAAATCCCAGAATCTGACCCCGAGTCTCCATCGCTTCCGTTTGCTGTTTCTGGACATCGCGGGTAATAGATTTGAACGATTCTTCAACAGCCCGAAAGTCACCTTGTAGTGAAATGAGATCAGAAATGGCATCTGCAAATCGCTCTCGAATGGCCGTGGAACTGTGAGTTGAAACGACGTCTCCTGATTCAAGCGAGCGAATTTCATTCTCAACGCGATCGCGTTCAGCGCGGAGATGTTCTAGACGTCGTTCACGGTCAGCAGACCCCCGAACCACAATATCTGAAAGTGTTCCGATAATTCGCGTCAGCCTCGATTCAGTTCCCACAAAACCTAGAGAACGGTCCATCATTTCCGTGAGAAACTTTAATACATCTTCTGAGTGGGGGGTCAGTTGAAAGACCGATTCCGCGTGTTGGGAATCAAAATAACGCCGTAACCATCGAGTCTCACCGGTAGACCATTGTGTCAGATAAGCGTCAGCACTCTCTCGCAGGATTTCTGGTTCTCTTTCGTGGATTTGTTCCAGATAGTGATTGAGTTGTTGCTGAATTTTGGAATGAGGTGTAGCGAGGTTTCCATCTACTTTGAAATGTTGGTTCAGGAAGTGAATTACGTACGCTGAGTGAGTCGCACGAAGTAATTTCGCCGATGGGTTCGTCGAAAAAAATGTATTGAGTCGGTCCAATTCCACAGGTTATATCACCAAATAATCTTATCAGAGCTCTTAGAACACATTCTTTAATGTACACTAGTATTAGAGCAAATGGGACAGGGGATTTCAGAAAATCGTAAGTTTTCAGTGTTTTTGATTTACAGTCTGTAATTAGAAAAGGTGATCCGAAATCGAAGAGCATCGCGGATTGGTACTAGAAAAATGACGATGTTCAAAAACGGATTAGATACATACGTGAACAAGAAGGTTTAGGGAATCCGTGAGATCATTCATGTTAATCGAAAGCGTCAGAGTTTGATGAATGACTTTCAGCTCTTTTCTATTCAGTCCATAATTACCTACTCTTTATTTCGAGTAAAATAAGTGTTTTATATGCAAGCATGGAACAAAGTATCAGATGGTGGTTTGGCTATTGTAAGCTTCTTTCCTGGATGGTATGGCTGGCGTTTTTTTCCACTGATAGATTCCCAGTGGGGGAATGTTCCAGAGGACAAAAGACTTACTTTGGGGTGAACCAAAGTAATTTTCTGCCAGTTCACATACTCGATTTCGAAACTGATAAGTTACGAAAGTACCGCCGGGAGCCAAAACAGAGTGTATGCTCTCAATCAATTTTCGGCCTTCTGCAGACGTCATATTGGAAAAGGGAACGCCTGATACAATCACATCGGGAGGTGGAAAATCATAATGTTTCAGTAATATTTCAAGATCAAAAGCAGATCCTTCTTCTACATATAGCCGCTTATCAGAGATTTGTCGAAGTTGATCAACAAAATCTGAGACGATTTCCACACAGAGCAGGCAAGAGGATCGCGGAATTGCTCTGAGTAGTGCTGCCGTTGTTCCACCCGTTCCTGGTCCCAGTTCGACAACAAATTGAGCTGTCTGAAAACAGGGAAGTGAACTCAGCTTGTTCTGTAAATAACTTGAACTCGGTACAAGCGATGCAACTTGCTTTGGGTTTTCGAAAAAACCTTGGAGGAAGGGATGAATCACTGCTGAGAGCCTCGAAGTTTCCTCGGAAGGTAATTGTGTTATGGCCGTACAGGCTCACAATTTTACTGTTCCTACCGTTAGAAAGCGACATTAAGCCAACATAAGAAATTGGCGCGATAGAAAAAATAAGTCGGGACGACAGGATTTGAACCTGCGACCTCTACACCCCCAGTGTAGCGCGCTACCAGGCTGCGCCACGTCCCGAATTTGAACTCTGAGTCTTTTGGCCTCAGCGATCTATAACTTACTATTTATTCGCACTTTATCGCACGCTCGCCTTAGAAATTCAAGATAACTGACTCAGATACCCACTTTTGTCTGCAAAATAATCAACAGAACTATGAAAAACACTTATATTAAAGGCTTCTTGAGATAAAGAAACATGTGGTACAAACGAGGTTCACGGAAATCAATTTAAATGGCGGTTACAAGTTATGGTTTGTAAGTCTTTAATTACAATGTATTTATGTGAAATGGTTTCTCTCGTTGCAATCGAAACTTCTCTTGGCAGAAAGTGAGAACCAAAGTAGAATCCCCGCTCTTGATTCAGGTTCTGGAACCTGGAGTTTCGTTCGTTTGAGTCCCGGTCATTTCTTGCCAAGTTTTCGATGTCTCATCCCTTTTCAATTGTGAATTCAGGTTCTGGCTTACCAAACTCTGATTATCTCAACACCGCAATGAAACGTGGGGTACTCGTGGTAGCGTTGGTCTTAATAACCTTCGGTCAGTTCGGCTGCGTGCACCGGAGAATGACAATCCGCTCAGTTCCTTCTGGAGCACTTGTGAAAGTGGATGGAGAAGAGATTGGGTATACACCGACATCAGTCGATTTTACTTATTATGCTACAAGAGAGATCACGCTGACGAAAGATGGCTACGAAACGCAGACCATAATGCAAAAAGTGCAAACGCCTTGGTACCAGGTTTTTCCGCTGGATGCCGTTTCTGATAACCTGCTTCCGTTTGAGGTGACAAATCGGTATGAATTTACGTACCAGTTACAACCTAAAGTCGTGGTACCTACGGAGGAACTGTTGAATCGTGGTAACCTGTTGCGAAGTGAAACGCAAATCGGACAGTAAGCCGACCTCAATATTATTTTTCATACTTCCTCTGAGCATAGATATTGTACTCTTTAAACTCTGTCTACCAGAACAAGCCAAAAATAATCCAGAATGATAACATCACTAAGAGGCTTGCATACCAGTTTGGGTTTAAGTACTGCGGGAGTGGTTTTGAAAATGGTGTATCTTTGATTCTGGGGAGGGACTCGCGACTTTCAGATAACCAATTGTGCTTTGATAATTTCATGTCTTTTTCTGAGGGTACTTCTTTTTTTAACCATCCCCACTTAAGAGCCGCGGCGAACATGGCGACGGTCGTTACAATCATAGAGCAGGGGAAGGCATACCATTTTTCAGTCAGAAGGGGACTGAGCCATTCGAGGTCCACGAATTCGCGATCAATGAAGCCGAATAATCCAAATAGAGAACCGGCAATGAGACCAACGAGACCACTTTGACGAGGGACTTGTGTCAGAACTCCTAATAAATAGATCGTAAACAATGGTGTGACGAAAATGGGAATTAAAGTACGAAATGCTTGAATCATATTGTCATAGCGAACGATGAAAGGAATGTAGAGAAATCCCATCAGCAGGATACCGATGGTGGCCCAACGTGTGACTACCAAATAATGTTTTTCGGTTTGATCTTTACAAATCCAGCGAGCATAGATGTCACGTGTAAAGAGTGCTGATAAAGCTGATCCAATTGAGTCAAATGTGCTGATTGCAGCTGAGAGAATTCCAGCTACAACCAGCCCTTTAAAGCCAGGGGCTAAAAACTGATTGGCAAAATAGGGGAATAATTGGTCAGCACCTGAATGTTCTGTGAATTCGGGAACTAGAACACGCCCCATGACTCCCATTAATGTCGTTCCGATCATGATGGGCATAATGAGCAGACAACCAAAGAGCGTTGCTATTTTCATATCCCACAGGGAACGCGCCCCCATGAGACGCATGGTTTGTGTATGATTGACGGTATAATAACCAAGACCCACAATAGTCCAGCCGATTACAATCAAGTAGGGAGACGTAGATTGACTGTCTTGAAACTGACCAATGTGTAACCAGTTAATCAGAGGTTGTCCTTTCGCGTCCGTTGACTGAGATAGCTTTTCAATAGCGGCAGACCAACCTCCGCTGGCCATCCAGACTGCACAGAAAATGGTGATGCCGCCCGCCATCATGATCAGGCTTTGCAATGCATCAGTCCAGACAACAGAGGTCAGGCCTCCCCAGGTTGTATAGGCAGCGGTAAAAATGACCAGCAGTACAATTAAAGTCCAACATTGAATGGGTGAAAACTCAAGGATCCCTTGTAGCATCAAGTAAATAGACCAGATCATCAGACCTAACATACTGGTTCTGTACTGGATTTGTATGAGTGCACTGATAGTTCGAATCGATTTTCCATACCGTGTTTCCAGATACTCGGCGTTAGTAAAAAAACCGCCTCGATAGAGAACGGGTACAACTAAAAATGAGGCCAGAACTGCTCCACAGACGCTCGCTAGTGTAAAGGCTGTGATGATATGCATGCCATGGTTATACGCATATCCGGTCAGTGAAACGGCGTCTGCATTATCGATACTGGTTGCGAAAATTGAGAGGCCCAGACCCCACCAGGGAAGTGAACGTCCTCCCAGAAACCAATCACTACTGGATTTGGTACTCCGGGCCAGATAAAATCCGAAACCGATAACCGATCCATTCAGAACGAAAACGATAACCCAATCCAGCCAACTCATGTGTCTCATTCCTGGTGTTGAAACAGTATTCTGTTATTGAAATGTTTTCAGCACTTGTTCTTCAACATCATGAGCCAGACAGAAAACAATATCTCCCTGACTGGTCAGAGTCGGGCCACGATGGGCGATGGCAATCCCGTTCGAGTTCGCTTCAATAATTGATGGCTTACGGTCTGGACGTTCAAGAAAATAGAGCGCTCCCAGTGGCTGTCCCTCGGAGACCTCAGATCCCACATCCACGAAGCTTTCAAAGAGACCTGACTCTGGTGCAAAAATGTAGTCTTCTGCATTCAGAGCCTGCACCCATCGTGTGGGAGGGAGTCCTAAATCTGTACGACATTTTTCCTCTCCCTGCAGGACTTTCAGATGAACCAATACGTTACGTAATCCTGCTTGTGAGACTTGATGCACGGGAGCCGTAGTGACTTCGCCGCCTCCCATTTCTGTTGTGACCACGGTTTTTCCCATGTTTTCAGCTTCGACTGGTAAAAGACCTTTTCCAGCAATATCTGCATACAGAAAAGCAAAATCTGTATTGTAAGCTTCAGTTGCCAACGCCATTCGGCGACGTTGTTCCAGATTTTCTACCAGATGCATATGAGCACACGGATAAAAATAGACCCCTCGTCCGCCCGTGTGTAGATCTATTACGACCTCAACGAGAGGAAAGATTTCGTGAGTCAGATAATGTGCCATAATTTCGGAAACGGTTCCATCTGCATCACCGGGAAAACAGCGATTTAAGTTTTTACCGTCAATGGGAGAGAGACGGGTTGCCGCTTTTGCAGCCGGAATATTAATAGCGGGGATAAAAATGATGCGACCGGAAATCTGTTCTAATTTCAGTGATTGCATTAATTTCATAATGGCAATCTGGCCCGGGTACTCATCGCCGTGATTGCCTGCCATTAATAGAACTGTTGGCCCTTCTCCATGTGCAATTGTAGAAATCGGTATTTGCAGCTGTGACCAACCACTTAAGTTATAAGAGAAGGGAATATTGAGAGTACCCCATTGAGTTCCTGGCTTGTCGAAATCAATCTTTGTTCGAATTGGTGTTTGAGACATGATGTTGATTCTACTAATTGAGGGAGGAAATCATTTGTGGACTTTATTTTGACTCTGCAACGACGTGGGCTGCAATGAAATCTTCATTGAGCGTGATCCCGAGCCCTGGTCTATCTGGGACTTGAATCATGCCGTCTTCCGCTTGTACTTTCTCATAAGTTAACTCGTGTCTGAGAGGCTCGTCTTCCACACAGTCTTCGAAGATGAATGCATCTTTGCAGGTGGCCAACCAGTGTAGGCTGGCTGCAACGGTGATTGGGCTGGTGTAACAATGGTTACAAGGGCGTGCACCGATTTCAGCGACTCTTTGTTTCAGATAAGAGGCTTCGGTAAACCCATTACGAGCCAGATCAATTTGGTAGACATCAAGTGCTCTTTGGTCAAAATAAGGTCGGAATGACTCACGACCACATTCTTCTTCGCCAGCAGCAATGGGAACTGGAGAACGATCTTTGAGCCAGGCATAGCCAGCGATATCGTGGGGGAAGAGGGGTTCTTCAAGCCAGCCAATATTATATTCAGAAAATGCATGTGCGCGCTGCAATGCAGTTCGGGCGTCCCAGACACAACCTGCGTCAATCAATAATATGCCATCTCCCATTCCTTCACGGGCACCAGCAACAAGTTCGATATCAAGCTTTTCCGATTCTCCCATCGGCTCCCAACCAAATTTCACAGCCGTGTATCCGTTTTCAGTCCAGCGCTGTGCTATGTCACACGTTTCTCGACCATCTCTCCCAAACAGAATCGAAGCATAGGCTTGAAATTCCGTATGATGTTGTCCACCTAAAAGTCGGTGGATCGGTTCACCAAAATGTTTTCCTTTTAAATCCCAAAGTGCCATGTCGATCGCAGCCATTGCGGTGATCGTTACACCGGTTCTGCCAAAGTACATTGTGTGGCGATACATTTTCTGCCAGAGTCGTTCTGTTTCGAGTGGGTTTTCTCCGATGAGTAATTCTCTTAATCCACACGCAACATTGTGACTATAGGGAGCGTCGATCACTGCTTTAACGACTTCTGGTGAAGAATCAGCTTCACCAATGCCTTCCAGGCCGTTGTCGGTTTTAATGCGAACTAGAACCGAATCCTGGCAACTGGCTGTCTTATTCGTGACGGAACCTGATCTGAGAATTTGACAAATGATTTGTTCGATTTTCATGTGTTTTAATGTGCCTTGAGTGAGAAGTATGATTATGCAAGAATTTCTTTGACGACATGACCATGAACATCGGTTAAACGAAAGTCACGGCCTGCATAGCGGTAGGTTAGTTTTTCATGATCAATACCGAGCAAATGCAGCATTGTGGCGTGTAAGTCATGGACGTGGACTTTATTTTCGGAGGCAGCGAATCCTGTTTCGTCGGTGGCTCCATGGACATGTCCACCTTTGACGCCTCCACCGGCCATCCACATGCTGAACCCATAGTGATTGTGATCACGACCATTCATCGCGGGAAGTTCTGCGACTGGGGTACGCCCAAATTCACCTCCCCAGAGCAGCAAAGTGGAATCGAGCATCCCGCGTTGTTTGAGATCAGTCAGAAACGCGGCAATCGGTTGGTCCCATTGACCACATAGCTTTCTTAAGCTTTTTTCAATTCCACGATGATGGTCCCATTCCTGGCCACCACTATGCCAGACTTGAATAAACCGCACTCCTTTTTCAAGCAGACGACGAGTCATCAATAATTGTCGACCTTGTAATCCATCTCCATACATTTCCTGAATATGTTTCGGTTCTTTTGAAAGATCAAGAACGTCTGATGCCTCAAATTGCATACGGTAAGCGAGTTCGAAAGACTGAATTCTCGCTTCCAGTAGCGAGTCGTGTCCTCTGTTTGTTAAATGGCGTTGATTGATTTTCTGGAGCAGGTCTAATTGGCGGCGTTGTCGTTTCGGGGATTGCGGGTTATTGATGTTTTCGATGAGCCGCGAGACGTCAGTCTCTTTCGTATCTAAATGCGTTCCCTGAAAAGAACCCGGGAGAAATGCGGAACGCCAATTCTTAGGCCCTACTACAGGAAATCCATTCGGGCAGAGCACTACGAATCCAGGCAGGTTTTCGTTTAATGAACCGAGGCCGTAATTGACCCAGGACCCGAAGCTGGGACGCGGCAGCGCATTGTCACCACAATTCATCAATAATAGTGAGGGTTCATGATTGGGGATATCAGAATGCATCGACCTGATAATACACATGTCATCGATGTGTGAGGCTGTATTTTGGAAAAGCTCACTGACTTCGATCCCGGATTCGCCATATTTTTTAAACTGAAAAGGAGACTCCAGAGCACCTGATGTTTTACGTTCCGTAGGTAAATTGGGATTCGGTAATGGTTTGCCATGATATTTTTTAAGTAATGGTTTAGGGTCAAAGGTATCAACGTGTGAAGGACCTCCATTCATAAACAGGTGCACGATTTGTTTGGCTTGCGGAGGATGGTGTGTAGTGTTGGCAGCCTGTAAGTGTTCCTTCGAGGTTAGTCCTGCTAATGCTAGCATTCCCATTCCCATACCTGATCGCTTTAACATTTCACGCCTGTCAATTGGTTGTGTGTTTTGAGTGAGATGCTGCATGTGATACTCGTTTATTTAATCGATAAACTGAAATTCATTTGATAACAAAAGAATCTGGGCCAGACTTTGCCAGGGAGTAATTTGTATGCTGTCTGGTTCTCTAAAGTCTTGGGAATAGTGCCAATATCGAACGGCCTTTGGATTTCCCTCTGTTTTCGAGAATGCTACTGTTTCAATAGAATGTGCTATAATTTCCGGTGACCAGACGAACGAGTCGTGTCCGAGCTGACCTGCAGTATCGACGACAAAATCGATTGTTTGTTTTTTTTCAAGTTTGATATTTTCGAGAGTCGTTTCAACCGAAGTTTGGTGAACGTTCCAGGGGCCTAACTTCTTTTCGCCGGCAATGAGTACACGCCCCCGAATTCCATTACCGCGTGAAATTTCATGCTTGAGAGTTCCTTTGATTGAAACTGCCATTGTTTCGGGGGCGCGCCATCGAATTACGGCGACATGATTCATGTCATTACCTGGATGGCCTCCGGTTTTATCTAAAAAGACCCAGCCTAGTTTAGGATCGGGGAGGCGATCACTTCCCTGATATTGTTTTCCGTTCCAGTAAGGTATTGGTTTAAAATTTGACAAATTTTTTGAGTTCTCATCGTATACTCCATAACCATATTCCCAAGGTGTTGCAATGAGAGATTCTTTTTTAGGAATAGATTCTGTTTCAAGAAATTGAAGCATCTCCTTTACTTCTCGTCGGTTTGGCTTTCGTTGTAAAATACTTTGATAGAGCTGCTTGATACCAGTTTTTGGATTGCCCGCTTGCTGCGCTTCTTTTCCTAGAATTTGAGCAGATTTCAGAACGAAAGGATGATTCATCAGAAACAAAGACTGTCCGGGAACAGAAGTCGAATTTCGTGTTCCAGTACTCACATCTGGAGAGGGGAAATCGAATGTGCGTAATAGACCGGGAACGCGTTGACGATCGATGAAAGTGTAGATTGTGCGGCGTTTGTTAGAGTTCGATACGACCCCTTTGATTGATTTTCCTCCAACAGTTGTATCCAACTGATGGCTGACTTGGAGCAGGGTATCACGCATTGTTTCAAAATCTTGACGTCGGCGATTCATTCTCCATAAAAGTTTATTGGCTGGGTCCATTTTCTCTCCTGAGGCATGTAAGAGACTCTGTTGTTGATAGGTCGCCGACTGCATTATATAGCGATGGAGTTTTTTGATCGACCAGCCGTTTTTCATGAACCAGATTGCTAGATGGTCCAGAAGTTCCGGATGAGAAGGGAACGCTCCCTGAATTCCAAAGTCACTCGGGGTAGAAACAATTCCCTGACCAAAGTGATGTTGCCAGATGCGATTTACAATCACCCGGGCGGTCAAAGGATTTTGAGGCGAAACAATTGCTTTGGCCAATTCCAGTCTTCCACTTCCTTGGGTAAATGATTTAGCGGATATCTGATTGAAAAAGGTCAAATAGCGCCGTTTAACTGATTGAGCAGGAATTCCCGGATTCCCACGCCTTAAAACCCGTGGTTCGATGATTTGACTAGCATCAGTGAGTGTCATCATTTGAGCCAGTTCAGTAGAGGCGGCTGCGCGTGCTTTATCTAAGGCTGTATTAAGTTTTTTGACGGTTTCTTGTAATTTTCTATCGGGAAATAATTTTAAGACTGGATAACCATGTAAAGGAGTGGTTAAGGGTGAGTAGGAGCTATAAAAAGCTTGTCGATAAGCTTGTTTTTCAGGTGCAAACAGGATGGACTTTGATGTACTTCCCGGTTTAGGCGCTTCGGCGATCCACTGGTCCCATTCCTGATCAACTTGTTTGAATAGTTTTGCGTACCCGGAAATCACATCTTGAAAACTATCGAGTTCCGATTGTAATAGAAAGGCTGCAATCAGTCTTACTACAGTGTGAACGTTATCAACACTCGTTTTGTTTTGAAGTATGCGTCTTGATTGAACGGAAAAATTCTCTTTGGCAATATATTCCAGTTGATGCCAGATCGAAAATACGGGGGAGTTTGTCTTTTCAGAATCGTCCAGAAATTCCTGCCACTTTAATAAGACTTCTGGATTGAGATCATCACCGTCAACAATCACATCAAATTTCACGGTGTCCGGTCCGCTTCTTCGAGATTGTGCTACACGCAAGTATTCTGAAAGTCTCTGGTGTGCATCTCGTGATACTTTAGCATGTTGTTTCTTGTAGAGTTCTTCTAAATCTACAGCAGCCCGTTTTATCTTCTGTGCCTGTGTTACTAGATGATCAGGTATTTTGTTTTTGTTACGGAAAGGAAGATGAATCGGTTCGAGTGAATTTCGGAAGACTCCATACATAGAGTAATAGTCTTCAATTGAAATAGGATCATATTTATGATCATGGCAACGTGCACAACCTACGGTCAAACCTAGAAGCCCACGTGTGACAACATCGATTCGGTCAGAAATAATATCATGGATATCATTTTTAAATCTTGGACCAACGGTAATGAATCCGAGTGCTGCTTGGGACTCGTGTGGGATTTCATCTTTCAGAAAATCTGCGGCTAATTGCTCTATGACAAACTGGTTGAACGGTTTGTCTTTATTGAAGCTGTTAATCACGTAGTCTCGATAGGTAAACGAGGAATGGAAAATTGGTTTCTCAAAGAATACATAGCCTTTGGTGTCTGCATAACGGGCCAAATCAAGCCAATATCTTCCCCAGCGTTCTCCATAATGGGGGGAGGCAAGTTGCTGTTCGATTATTGAATCGGCTGACTGAGGCGAAATCCTTTTTGAGAATAATTTGATCTGTTCAGACGTGGGAGTCAGGCCGGTAAGATCCCAAATCATTCTGCGGAGTAAGGTAGCCGGTTTTGCGGGTAATGATGGTTTAAGTCGATTCTGTTCCAGTTTTGAAAGAATGAAATAATCAATATCATTTTGTGGCCAGAGAGTATCTTTTACAGAGGGGCGACTGGGATTTCGAATGGGGCGAAATGCCCAGTGTTTAGAAAAATCGACTTTGGTTGAAGTTCCGATCGCTGCTTTCTCAGGCCAGATGGCACCGTTTTTGATCCACATTGCTAAAACTTCGATGTCTGTTTTAGATAATGGTTTGTCGGGAGGCATTTCAAGTGACTCACGACGGATCGCGCTCATTAAGAGACTTTCACCAGGGTGATTCACCTTGATTGCCGGTCCACTTTCTCCGCCTTTGAGAAGATTCGCACGCGTATCAAGCCGTAACTCTGCAAACTGTTTCTTAGGACCATGGCATTTGAGACAGTGTTTGATCAAGAGCGGTCGAACGTGTTGCTCAAAATAATATTCCCGTTGAATGGAATTGTTTTTATCGTTTACTGCTAATGCCTGATCAGAGAAGAGCCCTAATAGAAGGATTCCAAGGATTTGACTCGCAATTGATAGTTTGTTTTTAAAAGACATCATTCGTTTTATCACTGCTCTATTCAATATGATCCTCAATAACCTGAAGTGTATCCGCCAGGCTTTTGTTTTTTAAAGCATCGATAATCGGCAGGTGTTCTTCGTAGATTTGAACTGGTTTTGTATATTTCAAATGAGACTCACGAAAATGTCTTCGAACTCGGGACACGATGGAAGACCAGATTGCTAAGAGGTCGGGAGAATGGGATCGGTTGACTAAAGCACGGTGAAAGGCAATATCATGTTCCGATATCAACGCAAAATCTTTTGCTTCACATGCAAGCTTCATTTTTTCGAGAATATTATCCCACAACAAAAAATCTTCTTCTGTCAAACTATCGAAAAAAAGTCGCACTGCATATTTTTCTATAGTGCATCTAAGTGGAATGATCAGTTCTGAAATTTCATTAGGAGCAGATGTTGAAACGATCGCTCCCTTGTTGCGATCTGCTTCAACAATTCCTTCCCAGGTAAGTTGCTGAATCGCTTCACGAATTGGCCCCCTACTAACGGCAAATCGTTTGGCCAAATCGATTTCACGTAAACGCTCTCCTTCTGCAATTTTCCCTGAAAAGATATCCTCTCTAAGACGTTCTACTATCTGTTCGCCCAGCCCTCGAACTAACTGAGATTCCTTCATTGATTTTCCTTAGACTATGGGTGATTTACTATTTAAAAGGTGTCCAATCTAATTGTGGAGGACGATAACAAAATAATCAAAAAGATTTCTATTTTTTAACAAGATCAAAGTCTTTATTTTCATTATTCCCAGTATTGATTTGAATCGTTATTTTCTCTGCGTGTTATACTCTTTGGGAATGATTTGATTTAATTCATCCACAATCGTACCTGCGTGGGTTGGGAGTTCCTGCTTCAATTTTTTCCCCTGTTTTTTGATATGCGGTGATTTCTACACGAATCATCCCGACGACAGGACCAGATTCTTGAGAAATTGAATAAGAGCCCTTACTAATATTGGCGTCTGTTGAAGGACCAACAGTGGGTGAGAGAGGCGTAAATGTGATCATGCTATCTTCAACAGCCTCTCCCTTAAATTTAAGATGTCCGTTGGTGACTGCACTTTCTTGAGAATTACAGAGATCCAAGTTGCTTAATTACGATTGCTTTGACTGGTTTGGATATATCCTGGAGGAAAAACCTTGTATGTTTCAAGGTAGTTATAAAAAGTGAGCCCAATCTGCTCCAAATTAGTTCTACAGGAATGTTTACGGGTTGTTTCAATTGCTTGTTGAATTGTCGGGAGCAATAGCACAATTAAGAATGCAATCACGACTAAGAGTTCAATCAGTGTGAATTCCTTTGAGTTGGTTTCTTGTCGCACGATAATTGCCCCTTGGTTGAATATCTGAATTTGTTTAGTTTCGACGTCTGAATAATAGTTTTGTAAATTGTTAACAATTAAATGTCAAATAAAAATATGGGTAAATCAGTAATATGAAAAAAGTAATAAAAGTAAATATACGGGTCGTTTTATTGACTTCTGCACTTTAAGAAATGAGGAATATGGACTTCAGCAATAGAAAAATGAATGACATCTGAATATTGTGTCAGAGTTATAGTAAGGATTTTATGTTTTTTTGTATACTTTTTTGCAGATTAAGTTAGAATTTAAGCAAATAATAGTCTAGAAAAGTGTAAATATGATTATATGAACTTAATTATATTATTATACAAATGTGATAATTTAGGTATTTCTTAAAAATTATCAAATTTATGATTTTTCTTGGGAAGAAATCTACTTTGAGTCACTATATGCATATAGAGGGTGCTCGTCATTATCTTGCGATTCGCAATAATGAGTTTATACAGAATTGCACAGGCCCCTTGCTTCTATCAGCGCGCAAAGTTAGGGGACTAGTGCCTGCTTCCTATCATTGTGTTTGTGGGCCTGTGCTTTTTGAACTCGATTTCCCCTTATTGTAAGTTTCTCAGTAGAGAATATCCTCAGGGGATCTCACATGCCCACAATGAACCGAAGGTAACATTAAAATTTTACCATCGGATTGCTTAAGTGTCGCACACCACTCCCAATCATGCGCAGGTACATTTCGATAATGGCTCTCCCAATATCGAGGCGTTCGATCTTTCCAAAACATCAGGCAGCCTGTACCACAATAATCAACGGTACTTGTCTCGGTACCAATTTCTGAAAATGCATTGACGATATGATAATCGTCAAAATGCCCACCTACGAATTGCGTTTCTACGTGTCGATTTCGATAGCAACCAGAAACTGCATTCGGAGGAATCCATCCTGCTGTCAATTGTTCAAGTAAATTGACACCTGCTTCAACAGGCACAAGGATATCATCTTCAATTAGCCAATGAATGTCACCTTTCATTTCAATACGTAATCGATTACAGGCATGAGCCATGAATTGAGCAACTTGATTTCTTCTTTCTTTCTCAGTTGAGTAATTTATTGACACTGAATGAGGTATGATCCTGATGGTTTCGAAAGTATTCAGATATCGATGGGTTTCAGATCTTATCATTGAAAGTATGTTTGGGTCATTTGAATTATCAAGTATGACTAATTCAACTGGTTCAGAACTACCGATCAACTTCACTGCCTGTGAGACTGATGACATCCATTGTGGAAAAAATTTGCTGAGCCTACCGCTGACGATGGAGCCCACACTGAGTCTAGAACAGATGCGTCGCATTCGTGGTAGTAGGTCTTCCTGTCGTTGTTTGTATTTCGTTTGAATATTCGCAGACCAGGAACTGGCATGTTGGCGATATTGTAATATGGCCTTGCTACGCGCGGGGGTACCTAATCTGGAACCTCTTAGTGCCAGGTCCCAATCCCACATGGTATTGATTTTATTTCTCCAGCGGCCTGCGGTTTCAAATGCCTGACGATTCCAAAGAGCAGAGGTATTAACAAAGTTTCTCAACCAGAGTTTACCCGTTTCCCATTCAGGGGCCTCCCAAAGTGTAGAGTAATCACCAAAAGCTTTGGCGTCGCCATATACAAAAGGGGTTGTAGGTGTGATCGCTTTCAGATGTTTTTTTACATAGTCTGTAGGGAGGATATCGTCTCCATCTAGAAAAAGTAAATAGTTGCCCGTTGCTTTGGATACACCCTCATTTCTGGTGTCGCAGACTCCTCGATGGTATAGAGAGTCAACAACTATTAATCCCTGGTTTTTGAAATGGTTTGCAATTTTGAGTGACTCGTCAAAACTGCAGTCATCTGAGTAAATGACTTCACAGGGAACACTTTGTTTGAGCGCTGATTTAATGGCGTCCGAAAGAAAAGGTGCATTATTCCTGGCACCTATAATGATGCTGACTTTAGTTTCACGAACCTTTATTTTTGGTGACGACTTTTCATGATGATTATTTGTCTTCTCTGGTTTTGGCCAGAGTGCATTACCTACCATATATTGGCCCTTTATCAATAGGTGATTAACACAGATCTGAATTCAAGTATTCAAAAGGGCATACATGAGTCAAGACAAGAATTTGTAGAGGTAGGATTCGTTCACATTAGAAGAGAGTTTAGATTATGAAAATCGTATTGAAGTGTGAACGTAGTGAATGCTCAGTGGGTACAAATATCGATTATTAGGGTGTGGGATTTATATAAAATGGTAAATGTTTTCTTTTCTTAAAGAAATCATTGATTTCTTTGATTCCCGCCTTGGATATTTTTGAGCCTTTTACAAAAAGATGTTCTAAGAGAATTAGTTTTTTGAGGTGTTTAACTGACTCATCACTTACTTTAGTTCCTTCAATATTTAACCAATCAATTTTTTGATTGTTTTGAATAAATATCAGGCCTTCATCTGAAATATTCGTTTTCGCAAGATTTAGTGACACCAAATTTTGTAACTGATTTATAACTTGCAAACCTTCGTCCGTAATATTTGGATTTATTTGAAGTGAGAGATTTGTCAAACTTTTTAGATTGCTTATGTGAGATAACCCTTTGTCAGTGATTCCAGAAGCATGTAGATCAAGTATTTGGAGTGAAGTTAAACCACTAATCGCAGCAAGTGCATCGTCTTCTATAGGGTTGTCGTTTAACTGAAGCTCGTATAGGTTAGTAAGGCCAGATAGTCGACTCAATTTCTCTTGAGTTATCATCTGAATTTTTTTAAACGCAATGGTCTTCACATAAAAATCTTCATTTGGCAACGATTTCTTTTGTTCTATTGTTGGGTATTCTTCTCCGTATGGTACTACAATTTTTATTTCGCAGCCGTGGTCCAATGCCCAATTAGCCGCATCTCTTTCAATTGTCGCTTGAGTTGAAGTTAGTGCCGGAGTTGGATTAGATTTGGAATTTGCTTTTTTCGGTTGTCGAACATTCGGGATCGTTGAAGTGGATTTAAGCTTAGTATTTGTAAAGTGATTGGTGCGTGAGATGTATTGAATTCCAAGTGTTAGAATTCCAGTCATTAATATTATTGACGCAATAATAATTGTTTTTTTATATTTCAGAATGCGTTTAGAAGGTTGGTAATGTGTGCTGGAATAGTACTTCTGCGCCTCAACGGGAGGTGTTAGCACGGTCTTAAGACATAGTTCTTTCAGCTCTTGGCTTTCAGTCAAATATGTGTCCGATGATTCGTTAAGTAATAATTCATTTTTTTGGTTTAGAAATTCGTCGAGTATTCTAACGACTTCAGCCATCGTTTGGATTCGATCATCCGGACTTTTTTTTACCATCGATTGAAACAATTCTTCCAGTTGCACGGGGATCTCCGGAAGCTGATCAACTAAATGAGGTATGGAATCTTCTCGATGTGCGATAATAGTTTCAACGGGTGTTTCTCTTCTGAATGGAACCTTACCTGTTAAGAGTTGGTAAAAGGTGCAGCCCAAGCTGTAGATGTCAGAACGTTGATCAATCGTTTTAATACTTTGTGCCTGCTCTGGAGCCATGTAGTAGGCACTACCCATGATACAATTTGTGTCGGTTAAATCATCCAGAGAAGAGCCCTCGTGTCGCAGTCCGGCTAATCCCAGGTCGAGAATTTTGACTTGTCCATCAGTGGTTAAAAAAAGATTAGACGGTTTGATGTCTCTGTGGATCAAATCATGGTTGTGAATATACTGGAGCCCATTGGCGGCTTGCCTTAAGATTGAGCAGGCAGCTGTGATTGACAAAGGGCCTTCCTGTTTGAGAATTGTTTTTAAGTCATGGCCATCCAGATATTCCATAACCAGAAAACAGGTGTCATCAGCTTCCCCTGCATCTGTTGCCTTAACAATGTTGGGGTGGTCTAACTGTCCTATCAGTTCCATTTCGCGATAGAATCTTTGAGTCTGGTCAGTATTTTCCCAGTCTTTATTCAATAGCAATTTAAGGACAACTTGTTTTTTCAATCTTGAGTGTATTGACTCATAGACAACCCCCATTCCTCCCTGGCCAATTTTTTTTATCAGCTGGTATTGACCAATCACTCGAATAGGGGTTTGCTCAGGCTCTTTTCGTAATAGGATGTTGCTGTTATGACTGGAGGGTAGAGTTTTTTTTGCAACTGCGGTTTTTGATTGTTGAATCGATGAGATTGTAGAATTAAATAAGCGATCTAATTTGTCTTGAGAAAACGGATGATATTGTGAGTCATCACCGTTTTGACGTCTTAGATGGCATTGCTGCCATTGTTTGAGCTCGCTATCTTCAGAATAGATTTCCGTTCTTTTTTGGCAACTTGGGCACTCATTCAGATGAACCCTTACAATCTCACACGTATCTGTATCAAGGTCATTCAGGAGATACTGTAACAACAAATTATCTGAGAGACACTTATCCATGAAAGACTCAAGTTATTATCTATTTTTGAAATACAATACTATCAAACGAAAGTCTTTGTATTTCTTCCTTTAACTTTCTTTGAACAAGAAATTTAGCTTTGTAGACCCAGGGAACTTCTGTTTTAAGCTCGGCCGCAGTTTCCTTAGGAGGTTTATCCATGATCCATGTGAGTTCAAAAGCCTTCCAGGTTTTCTCATCAAATTCAGATCGGATGTTTTCTAATGCTGTCTGGTAGATATGCCCACAAAATTCATCAGACCAGGCCGCGTCGATCTCTCCTGGTTGCTCATAGATAAATTCTTGAAGCCCGTTTGAGCCGGTCTGATTTTGATAGCGTTTATTTTTTTTGAAGCATCGACAAATTTCATGATATGTGACAGTCCCCAGCCAAGACCTGAAACGCCCTAGTTTTTGATTGTACTCAAAAGTATGAAGGGAAGAACTGATTTGACGGAATACGTCCTGGCAAACATCTTCCGAATCACTATCGTTTAATCTGGATTTTCGACAGTAGTTATAAATCAGTGGTCCATAAATTTTTACAAATTCTTTCCATGCTTCGGAGTCTGAAGGTATGCGCACTCGATTCAAAAGCGAGATATGTGTTGAAGGCCATTCGGAGCTGTAGTTCATTTAGCTTGTTCCTTAGACAATGGATACATACCTGCTCCATCTTTGATTCAACTCCATGTCGCCATCTTAAAGTACTGTGTTCTATAGCGATGCTATATTATGAATGGTGATTACGAAACATCATATTTCGAGAAACAATATATGATGAAAATCATTATATATACTAATTTACTCGATATATATTCATAATGAAATAAAAATTTTTTCTGAGATAAGACCTCCCCGATTTATTTGTTTTGCTAATGAAATTTCAATCAAAAGTATATCGCTAGTTCGTAGTTATATTCATTTTAAAATATATTTGTCTTTCACAAATCGCTTTTTTTGATCTAAATAGGAAATATATACCCACTTTTTGTCCATTAGTCTTTGGATGGTTTATACTTGAGACACAATGTTCAAACTAAAGTTCTCTTTATGGTTAGATATACCAACTAGAATGTTGCATTTACTGATTAGGGGAGGCATTTTTGGGTTGTACTCATTAATAGATTGATACTAAGTAGAACACATGAGTTAGGTTTTACAGGAACTCAAAGAGGTACGTGCTTTTTCCAGTAGCCGAGATAGTTCAGCGAGTTCATCCGAACTTAAATGTCCGATGAGTTTACGGTGTAAATTTCGGTCAGGTTCGTCAAGTTCTTTCAACAGCTCCAATGCTTTAGAGGTGATCTCAATAAATACGACCCGTCGATCCGCAGTACAGCGTTTTCGGTTTACAAGTTTCTGAGCCTGGAGGCGGTCTATCAGACCGGTGATTGCGGGGACAACTTGTACCATTCGATCAGCGATTTCCAGAGAAGGCATCGGTTTGCCTTCCCCACGCAGAATGCGAAGTACGTTATATTGAGAAGGCGTTAAGCCAAACTCTCTAAAAAGTCTTCCGAATTGATTATGAAAGATGTCGCTTGTTCGCAAAATATTCAGAACGGCTTCCTGTTCAAGGGAGTCGAAAGGTTGTTTTTTTCCAAGTTCTTGGCGCAAGTTAGTATGTGGCATCTTAACCCCTTACAAGTGGATCGTAAGGTTCGTTATTTTATGAGTAAACTATTAGGGAGTCAATAGGCTGTAAGATCTATGCATGGCTTGTATTTTTTAGTCTCATGAAAATGATAAATAAGTTTGAACTTTATGCTGTTTTCACTCGATGAAAGCAGGAAATATGATTAATGCATTTTTGCGAAAGAAAAATGCGTTCCTGTTTCATTTAATGATTTGCTACATGGCGAAATTCAGTCGGCGTACAATTTTCATGCGCTTTGATGACAACACTCAAATAAGCAGCACTCGAAAACCCTGCCATTGATGCAATTCTTTCTAGAGTAAAATCGGTATCAATTAAAAGTTGTTTTGCTCGGCGAAGCCGCTCTTCCGCGATTAATTGATGCGGTGTTTTACCAACCAACCGCATAAAACGTCGTTCCAGAGAACGTCTTGTAAGATTTACGTGTTGCGAAATTAAAGCAACGTTTATTTTAGAGCATGCATTGCGCCTTATAAATTCCAAAGCAGAAGCAATTGCAAGATCGTTCACAGCGATGATGTCGGTCGATCTGCGTGGAACCAGAGTTCTAGGGGGAAGCATCAAAGGAGAACATGGTGTGGTTTTTCCTTTCATTAAATGATCGAGTAGCGAAGCAGCTTCGTAGCCAATCTGTTCTGACTGATGAGAGATGCTGGTGAGGTGCGGGTTAATCGCTTCACAGAATACATCATCATTATCTACGCCAACAACGGCAACCTGTTCAGGAACAGCAATGTTTCGACGACTGCAGGCATCTAGAACGCATAACGCGCGTAGATCATGTGCAGCCATTAAACCAACAGGTTTAGGAAGTGATTCCAGCCAGTCTCCCAGGTCCTCCTGGCCTCCATTCCAACTTTCGGAAAAACGCCTGCGGGAAAGTGGTGAATAAAGTTCACATTCGAATCCGTGTCGTTTTACAAGATCGGTAAAAGCGATACTACGTCGTAGTGACCAATTGGATCTTTCAACACCTACAAACGCAAAATGTCTCAAGTGACGATCGTGCAAGTGTTCAAAGGCTAATGCCGCGATAGCAATATCATCGGAATAGACGCCGGGAAGGTCAGAGTTGGATATCTGTTGCAGTGTGTCAACAATGGGAACACCAGCTTGATGTAAGCGATCTGCCATCTGTTGTGAGCGAACTCTGGCGATAATTCCATCTCCATCCCAATCCTTGATCCAATCGGGAAGTGAACTCGCAGGTCCCCACTCATCGATAAAAATAGACCAGGGTCCATGAGTGCGTGAATAGGTCGAAATGCCTTGTAGAATCCCACGACCAAATGTTTTTGATGTTTCGATAAAAATAGCTACTTGTGGTGTACGGTGTGGCATGATCGTGTTTCGGGTTGTCGCAATTTTGAAAGATACTGTCGCAGTACTGGATTGATTCTGAGTGAACTGAGCAGGTACACTGAAGATTCGAATTCATAAAATGATAGACGAATGAGTCTTTTGGAAACAATAATTCTCGATGTTTTTTTTGTTTTTCAACTCGATTGATGCGCTACTGGTTCAACGTCTGTTGGGGAGACCAAAATGTTGAAGATGAGTGTAACCCGTTTTTTTGTAGTAGCAATTTTACTATCTAGTTTCATTTCCGTCCTATATGCAGAAAATCAAAGCACTTACTTGGTAGGTGTCGCCAAGATTGATATCACTCCAGAATATCCTGTATTGCTGAGTGGTTACGCATCACGCAGTACCGAGTTGATTTCGCGCGTGGAGCAGCAGTTGTGGGCCCGTGCGATCGCAGTTAAAAATGAGCAGGGGCAACCACATGTTCTGATCGCTGTCGATAATTGTGGGGTTCCTGCATCAGTCACGAAAGCAGTTGTCGCGAATCTGAAACAGAAATACAAAATTAATGCTGAAAACGTTGTGATCAGTTCCACACATACGCATTCCGCTCCGATGCTCAATGGAGTCCTGCATAATTTGTATATGAAGGATCTTTCACCAGAGGAATTAGCCCGTATTGATCGATACACACAAGAACTCGTTACCTCACTCGTTCAGGTCGCAGAGAAAGCGATTAAAGACGCTCAGCCTTCCATATTAGAATGGGGCATAAGTGTTGCAGACTTTGCTAAAAACCGTCGGCTGATTACAGGTCCTAAAGATCACAGTCTACCAATTCTGCATGTGAAAAGCATTGAGGGGCAATCACGAGCGATTCTGGTAAATTATGCCTGTCATTGTACGACGTTGGGAGGAGTTCCTTTCATGTCCGGTGACTGGGCTGGGTGTGCCGTCGAGGGGATTGAATCAGATACTCCAGGCTGTATGGGAATGGTAGTAATTGGTTGTGGGGCTGATCAGAATCCAAAAATTAGAGGCGATGATCAAGGAGCCGCGCGGGTAAATGGTCAGGTTATTGCAAAAGGTGTAAGGCAACGCCTCAAAACAGAATTGACCAGAATTTCAGGAAATCTCATCGCTACGAATAAAGAGTTGGTGCTTCCATTAGATACCCCTCCAACACGAGAAGAATGGGAAGAGCAGAAAAATAAAAAAGGAATCACAGGATACTTTGCGCGTAAGAACCTTCGACGGCTCAAACAGGGGCAGGCTTTAACTGATAAAATTGTTTATCCAGTGACCTCTTGGGTCTTTGGTAATGACCTGGCAATGGTTTTTCTGGGTGGCGAAGTAGTCGTTGATTATTCTCTGGCGCTTAAACAAACGCATGGTGCAAAGATTTGGGTTACGGCTTATTCGAACGATGTGCCTTGTTACATTCCGTCTGAACGTGTTTTACAGGAAGGTGGCTATGAGGGTCGGAACGCGATGGTCTGGTATGATTTACCGGCGTCACTTGCGCCAGGTTTAGAGAAAAAAATTCTAGACGAGGTTGATCGACAGCTACCAGCTTCATTTCGTGCAGAAGTGGATGTCAGCCAAACTGGTGGTAAACGACCCTTGAGTCCTGCCGAATCGATCTCCCGTATGAATTATGCCGATAATCTTAAGGTAGAACTTGTAGCCGCAGAGCCTCTTGTAATTGACCCCGTCGCAATTGAATTCGGTCCCGATGGAAAGCTTTGGGTAGTCGAGATGCGTGATTATCCACTTGGTATTGATGGGAATATGAAACCGGGAGGGGTCGTCAAGTATCTGGAAGATCTGGATCAAGATGGAGTCTACGACAAAGCCACTGTTTTTTTAGAAGGGCTTGCTTTCCCTACCGGGTTGATGGTTTGGAAAAAAGGAGTTCTCGTTTGTGCCGCGCCCGATGTGATCTATGCTGAAGATACAAGCGGCGATGGAAAAGCTGACGTTCAGCGTAAAATCTTAACCGGATTCGCTACACATAATTTTCAAGCACGCGTCAACAGCTTGGTTCCCGGACTTGATAACTGGGTTTATGCTTCAGGTGGCTTGTTTGGTGGAATCATAAAGTCGTTCAATGGTCAGACTGTTAATGTTACGAATCGCGATTTTCGCTTTCAGCCGGAGACGGGAGAATTGGAACCCGTGAGTGGACGTTCTCAACAGGGGCGGGTTCGAGACGACTGGGGAAACTGGTTTGGCTGCCGTAACGGGAGTCTCTGTTTGCATTATCCAGTGACTGAATCATATTTTCGAAAGAATCCGTTTGTCGTTTCTCCTCCGCCAGAAGTCTCCGTTCCTCAGGGGAGTCATCGGAGTGAGCTCTTTCCTGTGGGGGAACTGGTGCAATTCCATTTAAGCGGACCACGCGGACGTCCTACATCAGTCTGTGGTCTAGGACTCTATCGTGACCGTAAACTGGGAGATGATTTCTATGGTAATGCTTTCCTTTGTGAACCTGTCAATCAATTAGTACATCGGATGTTAGTTCATCCGAAAGGTGTCAGTTTTGCTGGTGAGCGTGCTGCGGAAGAGCAAGATCGCGATTTTTTGACTTCAACCGATAACTGGTTTCGTCCCGTGCAGGCGCGCATGAGTCCTGATGGAACGGTAATGATCGTTGATATGTACCGCTATTTAATTGAACACCCGAAGTGGCTTTCCCCCGAAGCAGTCGCCAAACTCAACGTACGAGCTGGCGAGACGCGAGGCAGAATCTATCGAATCAGTCGCAAAGATCAAGAACGGATACCTGCACCGAATCTCAAAAAGCTATCTTCAGTAGAATTAGCGAATCTGTTGAAATCAAGTAATGGTACATTACGTGATATGGTACAGCAGGAA
The DNA here is from genome assembly GCF_007748175.1 of Gimesia aquarii. Lineage (NCBI taxonomy): Bacteria > Pseudomonadati > Planctomycetota > Planctomycetia > Planctomycetales > Planctomycetaceae > Gimesia > Gimesia aquarii. The sequence continues at coordinate 4,355,685 of NZ_CP037422.1, read as the reverse complement.
CTGCTTCTACGATCTGCTTCGGAAACAATTCCAATCATCAAATCTATTGCAGTAAATGCAGACTTACCCGAGTCCAGGGTACAAGCATTAAGCAGTTTGGAAGGACTACAGGCATTAGATTCAGATTTGTTATTGTCACGGATTAATGATCCTGTTGCTGGTGTTCGCAGAGAGGTTGTTCGTTTATCAGAACCGTTCTTGAACAAGTCAAATGAATTGGCAAATGCCGTTCTGGAGCGAACTAAGAATGAGAGAAATTTATCGGTAATCTTACAGTTGGCTTACTCGTTAGGTGAATTAAAAGGGGACGTAGCGACACAAGGTTTGTTAAAATTAATGAGAGACCATTCTGCAAATGTATATATCAGGTCGGCAGTATTGACGAGTTTCGAACCAGATCGCTTAGCACCTGCGATCACAGTTCTGATTCCCCAAATCAGCAGTAAACCAAAATTATTACCGGTTTACGAAGCACTCTTGGCGATGGCGATCGCCACAAAGGATAAAGCGACACTGAAAACAATTTTAGAGTGCATGTTAGAAGGTACTGTGAAAAATCAGGAGCTTCAATTATGGGAATGGGATTCTCTTTCGCAAATCTTAAGGGGACTCAATCACGAGAAAGTCAATGAAGATGCGGCTGTTCATCAGCAAGTGCAGCTATTACGCGAGCGTGCCAGCCAGTTAATATCAGATCATCAGAGTCATGAGAAATATCGGATTGGTGCGATAGAATTTGTAATGAGCGCAGGTCAGAGTCTGGAAGATATTGGATTGATTTCGGACTTGCTTTCCCCTCAGACTCCTCTAAAGATTCAAGTTGCTGCTCTGTGCAGTTTGATCAATACACAGAATTCTTCTGCCATACAAACTGTCCTCAAAAACTGGAAACAGTATACTCCTGCCTTGCGAGTAGAAGTGCTAGACCAATTACTTTCACGAGAGAGTACCACCGTTGAATTATTAAAGAGCATCGAACAGAAACTCATTCAACCTGCTCAGATTGATTTAACGAATCGTGATAAACTAACTAAACACAAAAGCCCTGAGATCAGCCAGCGCGCCAGGAAAATATTTTCTGTAGCAACCAGTGCCAGTCGGGCTGCCGTTCTTAAGCAATATCAATCAATTGATCTGAAGCAGGGAAACATACAACGTGGGAGTGTTGTGTTTGAGAAGCAGTGTGCTGCCTGCCATCGCTTAAATGGAAAAGGTCATGTGGTAGGGCCAGATCTGGCTGCGTTGACGGATCAATCAAAATCCTTTTTGCTGACATCGTTATTAGATCCTAATAAAGCCGTCGATGGTCGCTACGCCTCGTATCTGGCTGTGACTTATGAAGGGATGATTCATACCGGGATTCTCGTATCCGAGCAAAGTAATAGCATTACTTTGAAAGGCCAGAAAGGAAAAGTACAAACGATTCTCAGAACGCAACTTGAAGAATTGCAGAATACGGGTAAATCTTTGATGCCAGAAGGCCTGGAACGTGAAATCTCACTGGAAGCAATGGCAGATTTATTAGTATTTCTTCAGGAAAACAGTTCTTCTATAAAATACAAATATGTCGGAGCCGTGAAACCTGATGCCGCTTATCCTGATGATCCGAATAAGCCGAAGCTCGTCAATCAGTCAACGGGATCAGCACGATTTAATGATGGTCAATGGGTTGGGTTCCGATTTGCCGGCACACAGCCTCAATCAGGCATCGACTTTGATCTCGGAAAGAAAATACCAATTCGTTCTTTAAAGATTGTCTATGGAGTCAATCATGAGCCGGGCACCATTCATGCCCCCGCTTCGGTTTTGATTTCTTTCAGCAATAATGGTGAGCAATATGGAAACCATCTCAAATTTTCTGGATTTGATAACCATCCTGACGGTTTAGGACTTTACGGAATCGATGGCCGTACTGTTGAGATTAATCTTCCACAACAGCAGTCTCGCTTTGTCCGTATTAAATTTCAAGGTAAGAAAGGGTGGGTTTTTCTCTCTGAAATCTCCGTTGACAGTCATGCAGCGGATACCCTGAGTCAAGCCGTTCCCGTTAGTTCTGGAGAAGTGAAGCCAAAGACGGTTCCCGTAGACCCGGTTGCAAAAATTAAGTCGCTTGTTGCCAGTGTCAAGGTTGGTACAGTTGATGAATACCGCGAGATACCTGAAATTTGGCGAACAGCGATTGCATTAGGTAAACGAAATCAGGTTGATGAAATTCGTAAGTTACTCGAAGCATCGTTGCCTGAAAAGGGAGGGGCTTTGCAACGTTGGCAGGCTGTTGTGATTGGAGGAGGAATTATCAATGGAATCACGATAGCCGGAGATTGGCCTCGTGCACGTATCGAAACAATTTTAAAAGATGACGCGAAACTGGCCGCTCGCTGGAAACAGGCGTTGTTGCAATCTGTGAAGATGGCCGATGATCCAAAAATCAAATCAGGTACCCGCTACGACGCACTCAGAATGATTGCGATGCTTGATTTTAAATCATGCAAAGCACAATTAAAAAAATATCTCGCAAATTCTAAACAGGCTGAGTTACAGATGGGAGCCGTGAGTGGGCTGGGTGATATTGATTGCGAAGCATCAACGCTACTGTTGATCAATGCAGTACCGGAATTAAATCAAAGAAATCGTAAGCTTGCTCTCGAAGCGTTGCTCAGAACGGAGAATCGTGCGCGGGCCTTACTGAATGCAACTCAAATGCAAAAAATTACAGCAAAGATGATCGACGCTACTGTTCAGAAACTGTTGATAGAACATTCAAACGAAGAGATTCAAAAACAGGCAAAACAATTATTCGATTAATAAATGTCGATATAAAAATAGAGAAAATCAGCTTCCGGTTGGATTTATTTTTCTTGTAGCAGCACTTCCAATATTCCTTTACAAAAATCGGGCAGATCTCCTGGTCGACGACTTGAAACGAAATGCCGATCGATGACAACGGGAGTATCTTCCCAGATGGCACCTGCATTAATGAGATCATCTTTGATGCCTGGTGAGCCAGTGACTTTGACACCATGGTAAATCCCTGCTGAAATCGGCATCCAGCCTCCATGACAGATGGCGGCAATCAGTTTTTCACTCGTATGGAATTCCTTTAATAATGACAAAACCTTTTCAAAACGCCGGAGTTTGTCAGGCATCCACCCGCCCGCACAGATGACGCCCTGATAGTCGTTCGAATTGATACTATCGATTGTTGCTTCCGAGATTGCAGGGTAACCATGTTTCCCCAGATAGGTTTTTCCTGATTCGAGACCTGCCATGATCGTTTCGGCACCCGCTTCCTCCAGACGAAGTTTGGGATACCAAAGTTCAAGATCTTCGTAATCATCACCAACAAACAACAGAAACTTTGAACCTGACAAGGGCAGGGAAACACTCATATTCTAAATCCTTAATGATCAATTACTATTTTCGCGGAAAAGTGAATACTAAGCACTGGGCCACATAAATCCGAAAATCAAACCTACAATGACAGCGTACATGATCGATTCAATGACGTGTCCCATAATGCGGTTATGAAACCAGATTGCGTGTTGCACACTTGACGATAAAAAAATGAAGAGGCCGGCTGTTGACAGGAATCGAAAAACCGTTTTGAATTCCGCGCCCGGAATGATTGCTAACGTTGAAAGATAAGCGAGAGCAAAGCTGATGACCAGAAAATACACAAAAGTCAGACCCAGCTTCTTTCCCATATTCACTTTGGGAAAAACTGTCATTACGCCACACGGGCCTGCTTCCCATTTCTGTTTGTATTCGTCACTGTTCATTTCCTTAGATGAATTTGTACCTGGAAACATATAATTGCCCAATGGGACATCCAGTTCCTGCATGGTTTTAAGAAACTCATCTTCTTTCTCTAGTTTTTTCCAATCATCTCGATGAAGTTGGAACACCATCCATGACAAGAAACTGGCGAAAAATAAAGCAATCGCTGACAAAATGATTGGTACAAGCAGACTTGTTAACATGTCAATATTCCCGAGTGAAGTGCTTAAAATGAAAATCTGAAAGGAGTCGAATGGTTTATTTCAGCAAAAAACTACTAACAGTCATTCAAAATGATCATAAAAATATCGTTCTGGCTTTCCTAGTATGTAGACAATCATTTGGCGAGAATTTGATATCCTGACTTGTTGATCCACTTTTAGAAACAATCTTGATTGGTATAAAATCATCACTCCACGTTATGATTATCAACTCTTATTTTTTTAGAAAGTAGACATTCTCATGGCGAGTACGAGTTCAGATCTTCAGGAGTTAGTACCACTTTTATTTGTCGATGACCTTTCTCGCTCAGTTGATTTTTATATTGAACAGCTTGGTTTTGATATCAAACTCACGTGGGAGCCAGAAGGTACATTGTTCTGGTGTCGGATCGAACGTGGGAATGCTGCCCTGATGTTACAATTGGCTGTTCCCGATGAAGATGGAACTGCTAATGAACGTAGCAAGGGAGTAGGTCTCTTTTTCAACTGCGGTGATGCACAGGCAATGTATGAGGAACTTTTATCAAAAGGACTCTCGCTTGAACCACCACAAGTTGCCTTTTACGGGATGAATCAGCTTTTTCTGAGAGATCCAGATGGTTATGAACTCTGTTTTCAGAATCAAGTCTAAACACCTGCAGGATAATTGAATGACTGTTGTTACAAGTCGGCTTTATTAATCGTGGTCTAATAAGTTTGTCAACCAGATTACCTGGTATGGGTTGAGAACCAAGTCACCATGCAGGTCTGAATACAATTCACCGCTGATCAGATCGACCCATGAATCAGTACCAATCAAATTAATGTCTGATAAGGGAATGATTTGTTCTTTATTAGTGATATTGTTGATTGCAAAGATGCTCTGTTGGCGATTCATACTCTGACGCCAGAAAGCAAACACACTATCTCCCAAGTGTAAGGTAAACTGAGTTGCGTTTGGATGAAAGGCTGGCTGGCGGATGCGGACATTTATCAGATGACAAAGTCCCTGAAAGACTCGTGAATGTGTTGATGATTCATCTTCAAGCACGCTCAAAAGATGCCGATAATCCCAGCGATGACGATTGATAGAACGACTACGACCTGTCTGTTCCACAGCGGTATGATCATTCCGTGTGCCGAGGAAACTGTGAATGTAGATCGCGGGAATTCCTTCTAAAGCCAGCATAATTGCGTGGGCGCATAGAAAGCGTTCAATCTGCCATTCATCTTCACCGTCCAGAGTTCCTTTCATCGCTTCGAATAGGGAGATGTTGATCTCATAAGGACGCATCCCCCCACCCGCGAGAGAACGCATCGATGTCAATCCACCAAATTGTTCCATCATAGAAACCATTTCGCCGATTTCTTCTTCGCTCATTAACCCTTCGGCAGGGCGTAGTCCGATACCGTCATGCGAAGCAATAAAATTTAAGTATGTTGTTCCATGCAGTGCAGGGGGCATGCTCATCATCCATGTTTTTAGATGCTGGCAACTACCACGTAGCATTGCGTTGACCAGCAGGGGAGGCAGAGAAAAATTATAGATCGCATGCGCTTCGTTTGAGTTCCCAAAGTAAGCCAGATTTTCACGATTTGGGATGTTTGTCTCAGTAATGATAATTGCTTTCGGTGAGACAAATTGAATCAACGTTCGTAACAATCGCACAATTTCATGAGTCTCTGGCAAGCTTAAGCAACTCGTACCTGGAACTTTCCAGATAAAGGCAATGGCATCCAATCGAAAAATTCTGACACCGTGATCCAGGTACAATTTAATAATCTTGACGATTTCTTTTAGTAATTCTGGATTCGCAAAATTCAAGTCGACTTGATCATGACTGAAAGTGCACCATACATAGCGAGGGCCTTCGGGAGTTTCTATCAATTGTAATAGTTCGTTTGTTCTTGGACGAACTACTTTAGAGATGTCATCTTCCGGCGTTGCACAAAAAAAATAATCTTTACCTGGTGACGTTCCCCGTTTAAACTGTTCAAACCAGCGACTTTGGCTTGAACAATGATTGATTACAAGATCTGACATCAATTGAAATTGTTTAGCAATTGCATTGATATGGCTCCAGTCGCCTAGTTTCTCATTGACTTGTTGATAGTCAATGATTGAAAAGCCATCATCGGAACTATAAGGAAAAAATGGAAGGATATGAATTCCATTGATGGTGTCTTGCAGAAATGTCTCTGCAAAGTTCAGCAATGTTTCCAAAGGCGGCTGCCCCTCCGTGAGCAGACTATCGCCATAAGTAATCATGATGATGTCGCGTTGAGTCCAGTGATTTTGATGTGTTTCTGGTGTCCGGCATTCTCCAGCGTCAGGACACATGATATCAATCAGAGACTGAGCAAACTCCGTATGATCGAGATCGGGATAAATGATGCGCAAATGGTTTTCGATATGAAATCGATATTCACTGATTGCAGTATGCTCAACTGGGTCGGTCATGTTTTCAGGAAAACTCCCGGTAGTCATCATCAACGGCGTAACACAGATGTCTGAAGATATCTGGAATCGCACTTTGGACACGGTTCCAACTGGGGATGAAAGGAGTTTCCATTGGGTTTTCCAGAAAATGCAGTCCTGCCTTTAATACATTTTCAGCGAATAGTTCAACCGCTTTTTCTTCGTTGTGTACATCAAACTTTAACCCATTAATTATGGCATCGTTACGATAGGTTTCTATAAAGTCCAGAGCAATTCGATAGTAGGTGGCTTTAATAGAACGAAATGTTTCAGTCGAAAATACAACGCCGTTGGTGGCCAGCTTTCGAAAAATACCTTTTGAAATATCGATAGACATTTTAGAGAGACCCGCTTGTGCATCCTCAACAGATAACTTCTGATGTTTGTGATCATATTTGTCGGCAATATCAACCTGACATAATCGGTTTGTTGAGAAATTACGTTTGACTTCCGAGAGCACTCCGATTTCCAACCCCCAATCACTGGGAATCCGAATATCATTAATCACATCAACGCGAAATGAAAATTCACCCGCAAGTGGGTAACGGTAGCTATCCAGGTATTCGAGATAATCTAAAGAACCCAGGATCTTTTTCAATGCGCGCATTAAGGGGGTGACTAATAACCGTGTTACTCGGCCATTCATCTTACTCTCTGCGACGCGTGCGTAATAACCTTTACAAAATTGGTAATTGAAACTGGGGTTTGCAACCGGATAAATTAAACGTGCGAGCAGGCTACGATCGTATGTCAAAATATCACAATCATGTAAGGCTACCGAAGAAGTCGTTCCCTGAGCAAGAATATAACCGAGACAGTACCAGACATTGCAACCTTTCCCCAGTTCTTTCGGGGCCAGTCCCTGTTCTTGTAGCATATTGTTGACTGCCTGGAGCCGTGGACCATCATTCCAGAGTATGCGATGATTCTGAGGTAGGCGACTAAAAAATTCAATCGCGTGTTTGTATTGCGATTCATCGGCCCGGTCCAGACCAATCACGATCTCATTCAGATAACCAACCGTTGCCAACTCAGTGACAATCTTATCGAGAGCCGGTCCTTCGAGTTCGCTGTATAGACAGGGGAGCACGAGGCTCATCGGGCGAACTTCAGAAAATCGGATCAATTCCGCTTCCATCTCTGCATTAGAACGTGAAGCGAGGTTATGTAATGTGGTAATGATACCGTTTTGGTAAAAGTCTCCCATACTAGACCTCCGTAATCAAAGCTTGAGCGCCAAAACCAGAATGATCAGGAAAGTGTTTCATCCAGTATTTGGGTTAACGCATCAGCCCATCCTTGTGGGCCAATTTCTTCAGTTATGATGATTGAAGATCGCTTTTCAAGGACCGGTGGTTCATGCTGGGAAGAGCGCACGATGACGGCAGTGTCTGCTGCGTTCAACATGGCGACATCATTTTGGCTATCGCCGAGTGCCACAAAAGCAGGTTGCGCACCACACGAGTTAGTAAAACGCTCCCTTAACCAATGCAGACATTTTCCTTTGTCACACGCGCCAATCACATGCACAAACCGGCCACCTTTAAGCAGCCGTAATCCATGATTGGCAATCAGTGCTTCAAAGTTAAGCAATTGACGTGCCGAGTCTTGCCAGATTAGTGGTTCCGAGAATTCTCGTGTTGCTGCAAGTATAGCGTCTGTTTCCGATAAGCCCGTATGCGCAATGACTTCAGAGACTTCCATGTCTGCAAATCCGGTAAACAGGAATTTTTTATCTATACGAATTTTGTGAATCAATTCCAAAATTTCTGACCGAAGTGCCCCCAAAACGTGCATGTAATATCCCGATTTCTGGGCAGTATTTTCCAATTCCCCATCAAAATAATCAGCAGGTATAAAAACAGCCGAACCATTTTCCACGACATAAGGCGCTGAGTTTTCCAACTCTTTACGAATTATTTCAAGTTCGGCGGCAGTTTTACTCGTGTTTAGAATCAAAGGAATATCAGCTGCTTTGAGACGTGCTAATACTGGTATGGCTGGTGTATAAGAATATGTATGGTGATCCAGCAATGTCCCATCCAAATCTGTCATGACAACAAGTGGAGGGAGTGTTTGTTGATTAAAACGTGGGTCAACATTCATAGACAGAGAGGTAACACAAAAGAACTAAGAGGATTCCATCTCGGATGAAGAGTTGGCAAAAAGGCCGTCAGTTTGATGCGCGAGAATCATCATAGCAGTACGCGGGCTGAGGAACAAACGTAGAGATTGTAACTATCAAATCTAAATAAAGTTGAGGGGGGTTACATGGTTGCATTCTCAATGCTTCGTTGAATTGCTAGACTAAATAAATAAAGTTAAAAATCCAGGGATTACCCGCATGTGGTTCTTCAAAGGCACTGACTCATGATCTACCGTAAGCATCTCCGATTTACTGCTTTGTCTATTCTTTTGCTGAGTACTTTTTTTTCGCTTGATGCTGCAGGCCAACAAACTGTAATGCTTCAGGAGCCATGGCAATCGCAGTACACTAAAGCAAATGCAGCCGGAAAACACGTCCTTGGATTATGGACGTTTGATGAAACTGATGCAGGCGAAGATCTTTCCGGCAATGGTCATACCGCAAAATTTAAAGGAGCTGAGGTTGAATCGCAAGGGCGATTTGGTGCCGCTTTGCGGTCTTTTCCTGGTTTTCCTGTCGAAGACAAAAGACATTATGCAATTGTGAAAGATTCTCCCAAACTGTCTCCGCAGGGACCTTTCACACTCGAAATGTGGATCAACCCTGGTAAAGATATCGAAAAGGCCCACTCTGCATTCCTCCTGGATAAAAAGTATGCGGGGAATACCGATTATCAACTCTTGTTTAACCGAGCGGGGAATTCAGGCACTCGAATCCTCAAAGCAGTTCTCGGTTTTGGTGCCTCATCGGAAACCTGGTATTCTGATCCACTCAGATTGAAGCCGGGTACATGGTACCACATTGTATTTCTCTATGATGGAGCAGGGCGTGGACGATTTTTAGTCAATGGAATCCCCCATGGCGAAAAAACAATTAGTGGGATTGGCTCTGTTGCAGCAGGAACAAGACCCCTGACCATTGGTGACCGTAATGGAAGTAATTATGGTGGTTTTCCTGGTCTCGTTGATCAAGTCCGAATCAGCGAGGGGGAATTAGAATTTCGCCCGGTTCGCTTTGAGAGAATCTCCCAACGTGCCTGTTTTATTCGCATGGAAAAAAATTGTACAATCGCGTTTCAGGTGACGAATTTGCAAAAGAAATCAGTTCCTGAAGCGACGATCACCTGGTTGCTGAATGGTGAAGCGCAGGGAACTTCGACTCTAAAAAACTTACAAACCGGTCAGCCACAGGAAGTTCTGTTTCCACTAAATACGTCATTACGACCAGACCAGTATTTGTTGACCGCAAAATTAAAAACAGCCGGACCACTAAATACATCTGCGGAAGAATCTTTTCCTATTCAAATCGTTTCTCGAAAATTGCCAGATCAGTTTCCCGTAATCATGTGGGGAGCGGGAATCAGTGAGGTTGATCGTTTGAAAGAAATTGGTTTTACGCATGCAGCAGGATTGAGAGCCAATTATTCAAAAATATTTAAAGCAGGTAAACCGACTCTGGCTGATTCTGAGCAGCGAGTAACAGAGGTTCGCGCGGGGCTTGATCGTGGCCTAGCCAACGGAATTTCTTTTTATGCTTCACTCTCTCCTGGTACTTATTTGCGTAACCAGGAGAAATATCAGCGAATGAATCGCGATGGAACCAAAAAATCAAGTCGCGAGGATATTTGTGCCTCGATCCCTGCTATAAAAGAATATTGCTATAACGTAGGGGCATCCGTTGTTCAAACTTATCAAGATTACCCTGCCTTCGATTCAGCTCTGCTGCATACTGAGGTACGTGGCCATTCACGTCCCTGTTTTCATCAACATGATCTTGAAGCGTTTAAAAAACACGCCGGGTTTGGTGTTCCCGCAGAAGTAGGGTCTCCATATGGTGTCTCCTATAGCAAACTGAAAGACTTTCCTAAAAATCGAGTTGTGAAAGATGATCACCCGCTTTATGTCTATTACAAATGGCACTGGAAAAAGGGAGATGGTTGGAATGACTTGAACAGCGATCTGGAACGTGGTCTCGATTCCACAAACAAAACACTCTGGACCTGGTATGACCCTGCAATGCGAGTTGCTACTGTGTTTGGTTCTGGAGGGAATGTCGATGTACTTTCACATTGGACTTACACTTATCCCGATCCCATTCGTATTAACGTCGTACTCGATGAAATGTTCGCGATGGCACGTGGTTCAAAAAAGCAACAAGATGTGATGAAGATGACACAGATCATCTGGTATCGCTCACAGACTGCTCCAAAACCGAAGAAGCCTGAAGATATTCTTGCAACACAAGCAACCTGGGAACAGGAACAACCCGATGCTGATTTTATTACCATCTCACCGATGCAATTACGTGAAGCATTCTGGGCCAAAATATCTCGTCCGATTAAAGGAATCATGTACCACGGTTGGCAGTCTTTAGTTCCCACTGATGGAACATACGCGTATCGTTTAACAAACACGCAAACACAGCACGAACTGAAACGCCTGATTCATGAGGTTGTGCAGCCTCTGGGACCGACTTTGCGAAACATTCCTGCAGCTAAGAACGATATCGCTTTTTATGAAAGTTTTGCATCACAGGTCTTTGCGCGACGAGGAACTCTGGGCTGGAATGGATACTGGCTGGGAGATGCACATCAGATGCTGCAGTGGGCAGGGTTACAAACCGATATCGTATTTGATGAAACCATTACCCAACAGGGATTAGACCAGTACAAAGTCCTGGTCATGATGCATGGCGATGTGGTGACAGAATCTGTTTTGAAAAAAATAGAGGCATTTCAACAACGCGGTGGCCTTGTGATTGCTGATGAATTTCTCACCCCTGCGATTCAGCCTGACATTCGAGTTCGATCTTATTCTCGAACTGGTAAGGCAGACGTTGATAAACAGGAATTCCAGAAAAAAGCGATGGAATTAAAAGCAGCCTTATCAGGTAAGTATAATCGATTTGTTGACTCTTCTAACCAAAACGTAGTTCATTATTCTCGACGTGGGAAGAATACGGATTATATTTTTCTGGTCAATGATCATCGCGAATATGGAAAGTATGTGGGACATCATGGTCTTGTGATGGAAAATGGACTGCCTTCTGAGACAACTCTGTTCATTAACCGGGGAGAGGGATACCTCTATGATTTGGTGAATCACCAACCAGTTTTGACTCAAAAATCCGCAGGCAAGCAGACCTTTTCTCTTCAATTGGGGCCTGGAGCAGGGGGGATTTATATGCTCACGCAGGATCCCATTGAACGTATTACCGTTGAAGTTCCTAATCAATTGAAACGAGGTGAGTCTGCTAATGTCTCTCTCACTGTGACCAGTCAACATGGTAAACTCATTTCAGCTGTGATTCCTGTCGAAGTGACTATTGAAGATTCCGAAGGACGTATCGCAGAACAATCTGGTTTCCGAGCTTTGGTTGACGGCAAGCAGTCCTTCCCCATTCAAATCGCCCCTAATGACAAAGCAGGCATCTGGCGTGTCCATGTAAAGGAACTGGCATCTGGCAAAGCTTCAGACGCATATTTTCGGGTGATGGATGACAATTCTTCAGTGAAGCCCAATTACAAGAACATCAAAGGCTTCAATCCGGCACAACCTGCTGGTTAGGAATACTAGAGTTCGAAATCCTTTTATTCCTTATTGTCATTGTTTAGCGAAAATGTTGTTTTTCGTATCCGGATCTTGCTTTCATGTCTCTTCGTTTCTTCTAGTGAAACGATCTCTCAAGTTTTCACAATCTCAAAGAAGAATTCACGAAACATTAATCTTGGAATTTTTTTGATTGAAATATGCCTAACATACAGGCACTTTTTTTCAAAGGATTTCTGCAAAGCTAATTTCTTGTTTTGTTAACAGTTTATTAATAATTCGCACTTAACATGCTCACATATTTAATGTGTTTAAGTGTGTTAAGTCATTATTGAAATTATAACTGTTTAGTCAGGCGATCTAGAACAATTAGGGTGTGTCCACAGATGATAGACGTGGCACTTGTGTTGTGGAATTGCTTTATAACCTCACCCTGGAATTCCATTTTTTAATGCAATAATCAAACGTTATTGCAGCTTTTTTTATGTCACAAATTTCCCAGACAACATTATTACCGCAAACAACTTCTGAGCGATCAGAGGCTGTAACGAAGAATTTTCGAGAAGCAATCAAGGATGCCTGGCTCGTTGATCCCAAGTATGATCTCATTTTTTTAGCGAATTTGGGGTGGCCGTTACTGGTCTTACTTCAGTGGCTGGGAGGTTTGGAAACGCAAAGTGGCATTAGCTTCTGGCAGGTTTATTTTATTACAACACCTCACCGCTGGATCACACCGGCGTTGCTTTTTCTCGAACGTGATCGATTACAGGCTAATAAAACAAAATATATTATGGTGACGGTTTTGTTGATATCAGCGCCTCTAGCAGTAAAAATTTCAACCGGTGCACTGACTTGTTTGCTGACGATTGATTATATCTGGAATGCCTGGCATTTCGCAGCGCAGCATCATGGAATCTATCGGATTTATGGTCGTAAAACCGGTGGTATTTCACTCAAACGATCGCGCATCGATAAATGGCTGATGCGAGGGTTTCTGTTGTATGTGACATTTCGCATTGCGAGTTGGGCCTCGATGGGAGCCGCAGCAAATCAGGGTTGGGGGATGCTGGACTACCTGATTGCCGTGATTCCGGTGAGCATGATTCTACGAGAATTCTGGCAGCTCAAACCACAAACATTGGGGCGGTGTCTGTACTTTACAAGCGTGATGACGCTCTATTTGTCTATGTTATGGGCTGTGGCTGTCAGAAGCCCAATGCTGTTACTTGTGTTAACGACTGCTTCCGCACTCTTTCATTCTATTGAATATTTAGCCATTGTCAGTTGGTCTGTTGATCGAACAAAAAAAACAGGAAAAGCAACTACACAGCTTTTTCAACGACTGATGCCACGTTGGGGGATTGTTCTGACTGTGTTTGTGCTCATTCTCGGGATGGGGGCCTGGCTGATGGAATCTCACTTATTGGAAATCTGGCTTACAATAAATTTAATGATGGCCTTTTTACATTATGCGTATGATGGTTTCATTTGGAAATCGCGGAGGCCAAAAACAGCATGAATAATCGCGAGACGGCAACTTTGAATCCATTAAAGGATTATTATGAGTTCAATACTTCAGATCATGTCAACCGAAGCAGGGACAGAACGGTTTCTTTCCTGTTTGCGATTCTTTTGACTTGTCTGGCTGGTTGGTGGTTACAAAATATACATAGTGCAGGAGGCTTGAGTCTGCCTTATGTGCGTTCCGATATTATCATTGTCAGCTTACTTTGTATGTTGCCATTGGCTTTGCTCTTATCTGAATGGGTGTGTGTTGAATTAAAACGTCGTCGTTTTCAATTATTTCTTCTTGTGCAGTCTCTGTTTTTTATAGGAACATTGATCATCCTAATTCAGGCTGTCAACAATGCTCAGTCAAGCAGTACTTTCAGCGGCGGTGATGCCTGGGAATCACTCGTTTTGCGCCCTACGGTGGCTTTTTTTGTAATGACCTCCTTGTTGTTAGTAGTGGGGAATTTAGTACTAACGCAAGAAACGACTCAAATAAAGAGCAAGGGAGCATTGGTCTGGTTTCTCGCGTTATTGACGGCTCTGGTGGTACCTACATTCTATGTTGAATCGCGAGTTGATGAAGTCGTGACCAATATTGAAGAATATATAGCCAGCGGTCGGTTAGGTGATGCACGACGATTAACACGCGAAGTGACTGTATTGTCTCCCTGGGCGGAAATCGATAGCAAATCTGCCGGTGATGTTGCCCATGATCTTGATCGAGCCTGTTACGATCTTGAGCAAAGTTTAGCATTCATGAAACTACGACCGGTTCCTAGTGAAGAGCAGACATATCATGCAGCCCGGTTACATACCATACTGGGACAACCTACAAAGGCGATCAGACTATTAGAACCATGGTCTGATAAATCATCGACCAGTCCACTCACACTCCAGTTACTGGGAAACATTTATCAACATCAGGAAAACTGGGTGAATAGTGAACGATACTTTCGACGGTCACTCAAAGCCTGGCAAAAGTTGCCAAAATCAGAGCAGCAACAGGTGGGAATTGTTTCTGCCTGGAAAGGGATTGCATTTGCTGAAAGGAAAAGAGGGAACTATGAAGCAGCAGAAAATGCGTATTTATCGGCGTTGTTATTGGCTCCCACGGCGGACCAACACTTTTTACTCGCACAGTTTTATGAAGATACTCAACAAACAGCAAAAGCACACAAACATGCTCAGCAGGCGATGGTACTCAATCCGACCCATTACGAAACATCTGGTAAGAAACTGATTGGCTCTTTGCAACAACAGCATTTTGGTTGCTTGAGCGTCTGGCGTCATGGAAGTCCGTGATCCAAATACAACAGGAACTGTTGTAGAAAATATGCTCTGAATGTGAATGTATATTGTGAACTTAGTGACAGAAGTATTTCAAGCCCTATTACTCATAGAGGGCGTTGTTAATCGTTTTTATTGTTTTAATCAGGAGTAAGTACATGTATCGTCAACGTTTTCGGAAAGAGACGAAACAAGAACACCGTAGAGGATTCACATTAATTGAATTACTAGTCGTGATTGCGATTATTGCGATTCTCATTGCACTATTATTGCCAGCTGTGCAACAAGCGCGTGAAGCAGCAAGACGCTCACAGTGTAAGAATAATCTCAAGCAATATGGCCTGGCATTACACAACCATCTCGATACCTTTGGTGCGTTTCCGCCAGGTTATGTATGCTACGATGAATCGGGAAACCGTTTTCAAACCGGGGGTTGGCAAAATGGCCAGAATGAATTCGGATTTCACTGGTTAGTCATGCTTTTACCTTACATGGAACAACCTGGTTTGTGGGACCAGATCAAAACCTGTGGTGATAATTTAAAAGCGAGAACTGATGGCACGAGTAATCCTTGGGACCATTGTGAATGGCTAGCTCCTGCTCATATTGGTCGTCAGCGATTGCCGGCATTTAATCACTGTCCTTCAGCACCTCAAGATAATTCTCAGTTCTCTGATGGAACTTACGGCTTGGAAGCATTAGCCAAAGGGAATAATTATGCTGCCAGTTGGGGATCAGGTAATATGCTTTCCTGGGAATCTCGTACAACACGAGGAGCCTTTGGTTGTTACTTCTCAACTCAACAGGAAGTTGCTATTCCTTCTGGAGGCTCTGGTGACTTGTTCCAACAGGGCAAAGGAATGACAGATAGCGATTTTGTTGACGGCATGAGCAATACAGTAGCTATTAGTGAAATTGTGGGCACTGATGGTTTTGCTTCTGGTACCAGTACTGATATCCGGGGAGTCTGGCTCTCACCGGCAATGGGAGCGACCATTTTTACCGCTTTCAATAACCCCAATGCAAAAGTACCTGACATTCTTGCTGCCTGTGATACGAATATCCCAGCAGATACCAACCCGTTTCTGAATTGTACTGAAGATCGGACAACTGCTGATGTTTATGCTGCCGCACGCAGTTACCATACAGGTGGTGTGAATGCATTATTGGCAGATGGCGCCGTGCGTTTCATCAGCGATAATGTTGATAATGCAGCTATCTGGCGACCTTTAAACACAATTCGCAATGAAGAGACCATTGGTGAATTTTAAAAAAATGTGAGCTTCATGAATACGCTACATTCAGAATTTGTTTGTAGCGTACTTTTTTTAGACAACAAATAACAAGAGAATAAAAAATGAAAAATATGATATTATGTTTCCTTTTTGGTCTGTTGGTTGGCTGTGGAAGTGGCGCAGAGGTTAAACCTTCAGTAGAACAAGATGTCTATGCACATGTGATGGGGCTTGGTGATTCTATTGGCAGTGATGAAATGTTTGAGGCTGCTTTCATTTCCGGAGCGGCCCCTAAAAATCGAAAGGATTACGGTAAGTATGTGTTTGTTGTTGATGGGGGAGCCGAGATCAATGGAGATGAAGCAATTGTTCCTGTAAAAATTTTGGGAGGCTATGTGTCTTCACAAGAAAGAGACAAAGTTGTAAAAGAAAAACCCAGTGAGAAAACAGAAACAAAAATGACTTGGAAACTACAGCGCGAAGGAGACGAGTGGAAAATTAAGGAGGCACCTCTTCCTGGTTAGTATCATGCTTACTTAGAACCATTTGCTCTATTCGAAATAACAAATGTCGGTTCTCATTCATTGGCAAATCACAAAAATCTATATTGCAGCAGATAACCAGGAGGCAATATTTGGTTTTCAACGGAATCAAGCAGTTGTGCTTGAATTCCAGTTTGTCAATGGCTCGTAACCAGTACAAGAGATTCTCAGCTCGAAGCTGTAAGACGAGGTGCAATTGACGCTTAATTTGTTTTCTCTCAATGTGTAAATAGCCCTATTTATCCTGTGTCCTTGGAGAAATTCGGTTTTGATCAAATTATTTATTTTTGAAATGATAATTTGTTATCTGATATTCATGTCACTGTAACAGAATGTTCATTTTTTTAATGTAGCATACGACCAGTCAACTCGCAGGAACTGTTTTGCGTCTTGCGAACTACTTTCGTTTTGTCAAAGGAGAGTATCTATGATTGGATTTCGAGAATTAAGTGTCTATGTGGGGGTGTTTGCGGTGACCTGCATCTGGACGGGAGCGCAAGCATTCGCAGACCCGGGTGATATCTGGGGAATGATTTCTGGACAAGTTGATGTTGTCTCTTCGGCCTGTACTGGAGATCCCGGAGCAACCGAAACCGGAACAACTAATGATTCTATAATTGGCACTCATGGAGTGTCTGATCAGTATTGGGCAGCCTATGGAGCTTCATGTGGAACTGCCTCCTACAATGTTACATGTGGTTCGAACGTTGATGAGCAAGAAGTTGTCGATTTCAGTATGAGCAGTACGACATCTGATGATGCTTCTGGTGTGGACTACGATGCTGAGTACGAATTGTTGCATGAAACTGGTGGAAGTTCTACGACAACCGTCCATGTAACTTACCATTTTACATCTCAAGGAGACTCGCATAGTCTATCGGAGTTGAATGTTCGGAAGAATGGAACCACAGTTCTGAGCTTCAATGTTTCAACTGATGAAGTAAGTGTGAAAGACGGTGCAGGAAATGTTTTGGATAGTTTCGACCCACAGCAGCCATATTTTAACCATAATTTCTCGTACAAAAAATCGTTTCCTATAACTTTATCGACCGGGGATCGATTGAGATTGACGGGGAATACTTGGGTTGAGGCAACTGAAGGTGGCTCTGATTTATCTACTCTTGACGTAGACGTATCTACTATTGGACCCACATAAGATTCAATAATTCTTTCGGCCTCGCCTGAGAGAATTAAACACCAGAAATCGCTACTGCTGATAACTCAGCAGTGGCGTTCTATTGATTTTGTTGAATTATTAAAATGATTTGTTTCTAGCCGATGATATCACGTCTGTGTGAAACGTAATCCCAGACGACGTAACGGTCTAAATCACGGCCTGCGGTGAAGAAAACGCGGCCCTGAGTGGCTTCGGCCAGGCGATGGGCGAACTGGATGTCTTCGCTGGATTGAGACCAACTTGGGATCAGGAAGATGTTAATCGTGATGCCTTCGCGTTGGCATAAATGGGCTTCGCGCATTGTGGCGGCTTCTGTTTGCGGATCAGGTGGATAAAGGAGATAGAGCATTTCTCCTTCAAAGTGAGCCGTTGGTAATCCGTCAGTAATCAGGATGATTTGTCGATTGGGTGTGTCTTGTGACGCAAGAAAATGTCGAGAGAGTTGCAGGGCGTGTTGGATGTTGGTGAAGTGCGGTGGCACGACCTGCTCGCTGATTTTTTCATCACTCATATCCACCTTCAAGCGGACAACAGGATCAAAGATCGTCACTGGTTTGGGCATCAGTTCGACAATTTCACCGGTAGTGCGTGGTTTGGCAAACGTGTACATCTCTATGAATTGCAGATAGTCACCTGGAAATTCGCCGCGAATCAAAGCCTCCAGTGCCAACCCCATCTGCTTGACGTTGACATATTGCCCTTCGTAACGCATGGAACCACTCATGTCCATCAGGACGGTCGTGGCACATTTGGGGGAGTTTTGCGTTTTATGAATCACCAGGTCATCAGATTTCAAGCGAATCGGTAAACCTGGACCGTCACGCAGAATTGCATTGGTGAATGATTGCGTGATGTCCATGTTGGAGACTGAATCACCGAATTCGTATGGCTTCGTACTCGGCAACTCAACGGCACCTTCGCCGACGACGGGGCCAGAGTGCCGTCCCGTGCGCGATGCTTGTAATTCGCTGAAAATTCGTTCCAAGATACGACTTTGGAATAGGCGATAAGCTTTGGGAGTGAGTTTAAACTGGCCTTTGGAAAATTCCAGACCTTGCTGGTCAGCCATTTCACGTAACAGGTCTCGAACTTGTTTTTGTAACTGTGATAGCGTTTCGAGATCACCGGGTTGTGTAAATTCCGAAAGTGCCTCCATGTCAATGATGGCAATTTGCGCTGTTTCACGCGCTTCTTCCAGTTGTTTTAACAGTTCGTCTATTTTTTCGAGTTCCGCTTTGATCTCCAGTGCCTCAGGAATCGTCAGAGAAGTTCGACCTGTGAAATGATACTTTGCTGCCAACTCGTCAATTTCGTATTTGTCTCCTAAGCGATCTATTAACTGAACCAAACCTTGAGCAAACGGACTATGGTCATCATCGGCTTTATACCAGATGCGTTCCAGGTCATAAATTTGTTCTTCTCGAACTGCCTGGTGGAAAAACTCTTTGAGACGGCGCGGAGGTTTGATCTGTTTCGCATAGTCATGATAGCGGCGGCGCGCTTTTTTGCGTACACCATCTGTTTCATAAGTTTCCAGTATATGCCGTTTCCGTTCTTCCAGCATCGCCATCAGTGCATCCAAGCTGGGTCCCAGACCGGCAATCTGGCTGGGATCGAGATGAATCGCTCGTGCAAGTTCCTCTTCTGTCAGTTCCCGCATCGAACCATAATACATCATATGATTTAAGGCGGGCGAGACTAGATCGGGGGGAGGCTCTGTCGGATCAGGGAATCGTTTGGGGTCGTACTTCTGGTAGGTGTGAATGATTCCGCCTGTGAGTCGTTTGTCAGTCATAATCTAGTCTCGATCTCTCTTAAGAGAAGATATTTGGATTAGAGGAGAGATCAGGTTTCGTACACGATTCGACCATGATCCTGTGAGCGTGAAATTTTGCTGTTGGCGTACAAGCCGGCTAATACAAATTCAATACAAGCGGCGCGAATTGCTTCATCGCCTGATGCATTGACTTCGAATGCTTTATCCCAGATAGGGGGCACTCGTTTCAGGCGGTCCGCATATTGTGAGGAGGGTAACATGTCTCCGACTTCAATTTTAATTCCCTGAGAAAAGATTTCGCTAATTTCGGCCAGTCCATGTTCGACAATATATTCTTGAAAGACATCCTGAATTGCTTGTGCAATGATGGAGTCTAGTACCTGACGTTCGGACATCTGGTTGGCACCCATCATGTCGAGTTCCAGTTTTCCCAGAGACGAAGAATAGAGGTGCCCCAAATCACTGATGCGGGGTACCGCTGGTTTTTCATTGAGGACCGCGCCGCGTCTGCGCGCGGAAGCCACCATTGTGCGATAGTTGGCGATACTGAAACGAGCACTAACTCCAGAATCATGATCAACGTATTTGGAACTTCGCGCAGCGACGGTAACCTGTTCAATAATTTCACGCATAAAGTAGGGAACGACAACAGGTACATCACCCTCAAGGTCAACGGCCGCTTCCTGTTCCATAATTTCGATGCCCAAGCTGCGCTCATGTGGATAATGAGTGTGTATGACTGAACCGATGCGGTCTTTCAACTGTGGAATCACTTTTCCACTACGATTGAAGGTCGACGGGTTGGACGAAAACAGAATCAGCATGTCCAGATCGAAGCGAATGGGATAACCACGAATCTGTACATCGCGTTCTTCCAGGATATTAAACAGTCCAACTTGCACGAGTTCATCCAGTTCGGGCAGTTCATTCATGGCAAAAATGCCGCGATGCATGCGAGGGATCAATCCAAAGTGTAGCGCACTTTCAGCAGACATACTTTCGCCATGCGCCAGTTTCGCAGGGTCGATTTCACCGATCACATCGGCAAACTTGGTTCCAGGGGCCAGACGTTCTGCATATCGATCTTCACGAGACCACCAGCCAATAGGGACTTCATGGTCTGGAGTATTTTCCAGAAATGTCCGCCCAGTGCTGGTGATGGGCTGGTAAGGATCATCGTGGACGGGAGAGTCCGGAACATCAAGATAGGGAATCTCCGGATCTAGAAAGCGAACTAGCAATCGCATGATGCGACTTTTGGCTTGTCCTTTCTCACCCAGGAACAGCATATCATGCTCAGAGAGCAGAGCCATGACTATATCAGGAATGACGGTACTGTCATAACCAATAATTCCGGGAAATAATTCATCGCTGTCTTGTAAAGCGTGCATCAGATTATCATAGATCTCACGTTTCACAGTTTTGCTTTTCCAGCCGCTTTCACGGAGTTCAGCTAGATTAGTAGGGCGGTTCATAAAGCCTGCTTATCTTAAGATTTATTGGTAATAGTTAATGAATAATTATTAGCTGTTTGCAGATTGAGAATCTACAAATTTCTGAAACTGATCATGCAATTTTCAGTCGGATGAATCAGTTAAGTAATGATAGACGAAACTGGCCCATAAACTATAGTGCGATTGTTCAGTAGATTGCAATTTCAGAAAAATTGAGAGATACACAGCAGGGGCTTATTTAGCTCATGGTGTTTCATTCTGTATTTTGGCATCTCTTAATTCAAATGGGGCAATAATCCGTGCAACTGTTCCATTACCATTAGCAGACTCCAGCCAAAACTTACCTTTGATCAGTGATAAGCGAAACTCGATGTTACTGAGACCGATTCCACTGGCTTCTGAGATCTGCTGGTCGAGCTGTTTGGGATCAAAGCCAATTCCTTCATCCGAAACGACAATTTCAATTTTCTGTTCCGAGAGGAGACTCATTCGAACAAATGCCTGATTTGTTTGAGAATGCTTTACCACATTAAACAACAATTCGCGGATGCATTCATATAAGATGATATTTATCAGCTCATTAGAAGAATTCGCCTGACGGTCAAGATCCAACTTGACATCTAAGTTATAACGTTCTTTCATATTTTGGGATAGCCATTCGAGCGCTGTTACCAGGCCTTCCTCGTGTAGAATGACCGGGTTTAACTCAGCCGTTAACGAGCGAGTGACTTCAATGCCTTGACTCAGTAATTCATCTGCGCGAACCAGAGTCTGCTTTACTGCCTCGACAGAAGCATCTTTCTTTGCAATATCTAAATGAATTCGTACTCCGACCAGTAATTGTTGCAGGTGATCGTGCAGAATATTAGCCAGTTGGCGACGTTCCTGTTGTCCAGCCATTGCAATCGCTTTCGTCAATTTTTCCTGTTTCTGTTCTGCCTGTTTGCGTTCACTGATATCAGAAATAATTCCTGCAAAGATGCCGAATTGAGGTAGGTCGGTGACTGAGAGTTCAATGGGGAAGATAGTTCCATCTCGATGGCAGGCTTTCAATTCACGTCTCATCCCAACAATATCTGATTCCCCGGTCTCCAGATAACGTGCGATATACTCATCATGATGCTCTCGAGTCGGTGAAGGGGTCAGTAAACTGACATTTTTGTTAATCATTTCATTTGCTGAGTATCCAAACATTTTTTCAGCTGCCGGATTAAAAGAAGTGATTAACCCGTTGTGGTCAATGGTGACGACCCCTTCAATGGCCGTTTCCACAATCGCCTTGAGTTGTGCCTGTATTTGTCGTAATTCACTGGACACGCTCTGCTTTTCTAGAATCCGTTTTAATGAGGAACGAAACAAATCCGGATCAATGGGTTTCACGAAATAGTCAGCAATTTCATTTCGAAAAGCGATGACGACATTCTCAATTCTGGACTGCGCAGTGATAATCATCAACTCTGCATTGGGGGCTAACTTCTGTAGCTTGGGAAGGAGTTCGTCAGTTCTCCCGTCTGGTAGTTCTTGTTCAAGGATGATCAAAAAATAATCGGACCAGTTATCACGATCCAGCATCTGAGCGATCGTTTCAGCAATGTCAACCCGGTAATGATCATCTGCGAGAATTTGTGTAATTTGTGAACGTGATTCCGGATCTGCTTCTACTAGTAACACTGGTAAGCTTTGTGTTTCGTACATGACACTGATCTCGTTTCTGGATGTGGTTTCCAAAAAATAGTTCTGGATCTCGAAGCACTCCGCAACATAACCAACGCTTTTGAATAAGTAAATGCCGGAGCAATCCTTGTTTCTCTATTTGATACCTAGGGAATTTCCCTATTTGAGTTTGGTCGAATTTCCGGTTTTCGAAATTCAATAGCTTCGGTAATGTGATAATCAGTTAAGAGCTCATTAAAAAAGCTGTGTAACAAAGTTAGTCGTGAGACTTTAACACGATTTTAACATACACTGGCAAAAATTTTCATGATGAAATGTGGATCACGCCTGATACATTGAATTTAAATTTCAATGTGAGCGAGTCTTGTGACCATTCACTGGCAGGGATGTTTTTTAGAATTGGATTAGGTTCCATGAAAACTCTCATTCCAGGAAGACAAGATGATGAAAACCACAGGAAGAGGGCCTGCTTTAAAAAACACGCAGAATGATTCCCGATTTGAGAATAAAACGTTGTGGGTAGAGCGGGACGAGGCGTTAGATCAGACCCTGATTGCTGATTTGTCGAACGAACAAATTCGTCAAATGACTCATGACGAATTAGTACGAGTGATTTTGGCTGCTAATCTGGATTTTTTAGATTTAGGTAGCTGGTACCGGGTCTACCATTTTGAACGGAACACATTAGAACGTCTGGCATTTTTAGCACGTTATTGTTGTCAGAATCAAATGTTGCGAACCTCCCCATCACGGAAAGAATGCCATGCTTGTTTTAGCTCGAAAGATCAATGAACAGATTCGAATCGCTGACAATATTATTTTAACGGTAGTCAAGATTCGGGGAGGGAAAGTAAAATTGGGAATTGACTGTCCCACCCATATCCCGATACGGCGAAATGAGATTCCTTTAAAGCAGACAGTAGAAGATCAGGATTCCTCTGATCTGGATGAGAAGCTGGATCAGATCACTTTTTAGTTGGTGGCTTTCAACCTAAGTGAGTTCTTTTTCACCGGTGATATAAGGGGGCGAGTTTCTTCCCTTATCGGGAGTTTCCTGAGGTTAATATAAGTACAATCCTGCATCAGTTTTTGGCAGAAACTCCGATTTAAAACTTGTTTTAGTTTGCTACGATACATTTGAGTTGAGCAGAAATTTCTTTCATGTTTAAAAATAAGAGTTTGAGTTGGCTTTGAGTATACAAGGAGAACAAGGATCGCTGTACTTTTTTGGAACAGCCTGTTGTATCTTGATGGTTTCTTTTAATTAAGGAGAAAATTTCGATGGCAGTTACACAAGCCGTTAAGGGAACAGTTTCAAGGCCAGAGCAATCCATCATTCGATCTGGACCATTTGGGAGTCGTGCACCTTTCTGGGTACTACGTAATGAGATGGATAATTTGTTAAGCCGTTTTTCAGGTGAGGGAGGACTAACACAAGCTTTTGATGCAGTACTTGATATGTCTGAAACCGATAATGAAATTGAAGTGAGAATGGATGTTCCCGGCATTCAACCTGAAGAAATTGAGGTCGAGGTCACAGGAAATACTCTGTTAATCACAGGGGAACGAAAAGAAGAGAAAGAGGAAAAAGGGAGAACTTATCATCGGATCGAACGTTCGAGTGGCAGTTTTTCCCGGTCGATGACGCTTCCTTGCGAAGTGGACAGTGATCAGGTTGAGGCGCAATGCGACAATGGGGTCTTAACAATTTCATTACCCAAATCGAATTTGAGTAAGCCACACAAAATTACTGTGAAACCCAAATTTTAAAGCATACCTGGAAGTCGCTTTGATAAAGATGGTGTGCCATAGAGGTTCATCTATGGTGCACCTTTTTACCTCTGTGATCTACAAAATGAACGACTAAGGAGAGCATTGTGGAGCTGCAAAAAGAAGCGCGAATTGTATTACCCCCCAATCCAGAACATCAACTCATCGCACGGATTAAGCGGGTTCTACGATCAACGGGGTATGACGCCTTGTCTCATATTAGAGTTGCGGTAGAACAGAACGTCGTGCGCCTCGAAGGACAAGTCCCTACCTATTTCTTAAAGCAGGTTGCCCAGACTCAAGTTCTCTCAATAAATGAGGTCAGGTCTGTCATTAATAATCTGATCGTAGAAGACGGATATGCAGGACATTTTTAATGATAGTTAAACAGAAGGTTTATTAGTTGAACAAGTCGGATGCTGGCACGCACCAGGTTTCGTCTTCACCCGTAGCATTGGGTGTGTGCCAGCATACTTTCGATGAGCTGAACTCCGAAAGCATGCAGTGAATAAAGTCACTTATTCAACAAAAGAGAGAAAGCCTTGTTGCTTCTCTAATGCGTTCGATCGTTGAAGGCCAATTTCGATGGGGAGTTGAGCCGCTTTCCAATCAATTTTTCCTGGTTCATAATCATAAATGTTCTTGTAACCCGCTTTCCGAAGGCGCTGGATTGCCTGTTCTGAACTTTTACATTCAAAATTCAAGCTGTAGACAATGATGGTTTGTTTTTTGTCAGGAATTGCTTTCAGGGTCTTCTCTTCAAAATGATCATCCAGCGGAATGTTGATGGCTCCTCGCAAGTGAAACTCTTTATAAGCGGTTTCAGGTAATACTTCGATGAGTTTTGAATTGGGACACGACTTCAGGAGCCCTTGTAATTCGCTCCGGCTGATAGTCACCATCGGCTCAACCTCACATAATCATGGCAAGCTGCCTGGCATCAGACAATTTTTGTGCCTCTTTAGAAAAACAGAATGCCGATTTAGTGAGAGCTATTTTAATACAAGAAAGGAGTAGACTACTATCAGGTCGATCGCGTGAAAATTCTCGGGTAAAATTCTCAGGTCGCTATGGGGGATTTTCCTAGTGGTAGTATGATTCTGGACCGATGCAATAATGATTCGGGTTATGACAAGGGGGCTCAAGTTTTTAATGATTTCGAGCGGGGGAGGGAAACGTATTCAGTTTTTTTCAAGAACCCATTGGATGGCATGTCTGGTCAATGCAGTCGCATTTTCCAGGTTCAGCTTATGTTTGATATTTTCTCGGTAGGTTTCAACCGTCTTGGGGCTCAGATTCAGTTTGTGAGCAATTTGACGTGTTGTTTCTCCTTCCCCAATTTGTTCGAAGACCTCCAGTTCTCGGTCTGAGAGACTTTCGATAGGTGATTGGTCTGTGTAGTTATCTGATCCGATAGAACGGCAAATCATACGTTCTGTGACAGTGGAACTTAAAAAGACTTTCCCTTCCAGAACTCGGTAAATCGCTTTAATCAATTGCTCTGGAGCCTGTTGTTTGTTGATATATCCCAAAGCACCTGCGCGAATGGATCGCTCGGCAAACAGAGTTTCATCGTGCATTGAAACGGTTAGCATTTTAATCTGTTTGAATTGGGATTTAATATCCTTGATCAATTCCAGGCCACTACCATCTTTCAGTGAAATATCCACGATGATGAGATCAGGCGGATCGTTTATGATTTGTTTGATCGCATCAACCTTACTGTCTGCTTCAGCGCAAACTTCTAAATCATCCTGTCGTTCAATCAGGCGCGAATAGCCTTCTCTGACGATGGGATGATCATCCACGATCATCACTCGCGTCTTATGCTGATTTGATTGGCTCATTACTATTGCCCTTTAGGCCATATTCTGACTTCATATCTGCCTTGAAACAAGAGATGGAGTTAGGTTCATTGTAACGGCTGTCGTAGCGAGTCAATACTCTATTACATAATAAGATGAAATTGTTTGATAGAGTTGCAATTGAGTGTAATTATGAGCCCTTAAAACTCGGACTTGTTGATCATAGAAAGACATTTCGATCGTGGTGATGTGCATGAAATTTCTGTTGTAATCACAACGATTTTAAAGGTCTTTTTCTGAGATAGAGTATCACGCTTTTAACTATCATATATTGATTAATGGCGGTAATCTAAATGACTAGCAGTTTTTCCGTTTGATTGTTGACACATCAAGGAATCGAGACTTGTTTTCATTCTGTCGAAGCCGCTTTTATTAAATTGTCAGCGTCAAGAAATATAGTTCATTTTCATGCACCAGTGAGTTTTCCCAGAAAGACAGTTTAGGATGAATATTTATAGAAAATGGGGAGTCGAGCCGATAATTAATGCTTGTGGGAGTGTGACACGATTGGGTGGCGCACCCATGTCATCTGAAGTGTTGGACTCGTTTTGTGAGGCAGCGAGTGAGTGGGTCTCTCTGGAACAGCTTCAGGCAGCGGCCTCGCGAAAAATTGCCGAGCATACCGGGACTGAAGCAGGTCTGGTTACCTCGGGATCGGCTGGCGCACTGACTTTGGGAGCGGCCGCGATACTTGCTGGACATGATTTACGTCGGATGGAGCAACTTCCTCATTGTGAACATTTTCCACATGAATTTATCATTGCACGAGAGCAGCGAAGTGGGTATGACCATGCCGTTCGGGCTTCCGGAGCCAGATTGGTTGAAGTGGGGTTCAACGAGATTGTTTCAAATGCGGGAGTACGACGTACAGAGCAATGGGAATATGCAGCTGCGATCACAGAGAATACAGCAGGGATTGTGTATGTACATGCGGAAGATTCGCTGCCTGCCTTAAAAGACGTTGTCGAAGTGGGGAATCAGCATGGCATTCCCGTATTGGTCGACGCCGCGGGTGAAGTGCCTCCCCGCTCTAATCTCAAAGCAATTGCCGCTACCGGAGCTGATCTGGTATCGTTTAGTGGAGGCAAGGCGATTCGAGGTCCACAGTCGACCGGGTTATTGTGTGGGACACGCGAGTTGATTTCTTCGGCTGCACTGCAGATGCTCGATATGGATGACCATAGCCAGCTCTGGCAGCCTCCGGCTGATTTTATCGATACCACGCTTTTTCAAGGATTGCCACGACACGGAATTGGCAGGGCACTCAAGGTTTCTAAAGAGGAAATTGTTGCGGTTTTGACTGCCTTAGATCTCTTTGTCTCGGGGGCGTATGACGCACAAAATCTGGAATTCCGATCTTGGCTGGAGATGATCGGAGAAGAATTGGAATTGGCCAATGTCAACGCGACCTGTTATTTGATCGTGCCGGAAAGTAGCGAGCGGTGGCCTCAATTGGAAATTCAAATTGATGAATCAGCCGTGGGAACGGCTTTCGAAGTATGCCAAAAACTGCGTCAGGGATCACCGCCCGTTTATGTAGGCCATGCACGATTGCATGAAGGGCTGCTGACGATCAATCCGCTTTGTTTGACTGCAGATTACGCTCGCATATTGGCCAAACGTCTGTGTGAGGTGCTGAAGTAAAGAATCTCTCATTTTAAGAGATAAGGGGGCAAAAAATTGTAGACGTAACGATCTTATGTTTGAAATTTAATGCTTCATTTGCTGGTTCGCAAAAGGCCAATCACCAGATTTATAATTGATAGCCAGTTGTGGTGTTTCTAATCGCTTGCCATTGGCGGCCAGGCTATGCATGACTGCATCCAGAATTCCCGTTGTCAGTAACGTTCGTTCCACCGGATACGCAGGCTGGCCAGTATGAATCATGTGTTCGATCGCTTTGAGCAAGTAGGCAAAGTGTCCGAATGGTGGGGTTAACTCCAATTTGAACCAGGTGGCGATCGGTTTCTGTTGGCCACGTAGTTTCAGAGCAACAGCATAATGTCGTCCCAGTCTGTTGATGATTGCTGCTGTACTTTTCAAGCCATCTTGATGATCGATATGAAAGAATGCACTGTCATCTTTCAGAATCTCCCCCCAGTTACCTTTTGCAACATTCGGAATTGCATCTAGAGCTGCTTGTAACATTGACCTGCTCCATTGGCCTTGTCGTTCTGATTCCCAGATTTGTTTGCCGCGAACTGCTTGTACGGCAGTAACTCCTGTTATGCCTTTACGACGTTCGATCAAACATTGTTGGGCCTCCAGTGTATGAAAACCGTGTGCTTCGAAATGTCCACGACCAATAGAGAGTACAGACTCAATTTCACAATTCGCAGGTAATGTTAATGCTGGCTTTCTCCATGTGAGAGGTAAGGACGAACCGGCCATCAGTGGAAATCCCATTTTGTGAGAAGTATCAACCATTTCTTTGGCGTCTTGCCATCGGTAACCAAGATGCTTGTCATTAAAAACAGGAACAGCTTTGTTGTATTTTTTAAATGTGGCTGTGATTTCATCAAAGAATCTTTTTCGTGGATACATCTTCTGATTCGTATCGGGAGTATTGGGATAAGTTCCATGTTCACCAATACTCAATACACCAGCCACTTGTACCTGGTTTGATCCAAGTGTGATTGCTTCCTCAATCTTGGGAGCGATAGGAAAATGATATTTGTGGGACAACACACGGCTTAGATCTCGTTCAGGAACTTGATCTGTATACAAAGAAGCAAGATAGAGATCAGGCCCCGGTCCTCCTTGTTGTTTGAAACCTTCCAAAATTTTTCCGACAAGCACATCGGCGTGAGAGTTGGGAGTATATTCCGTAACGATAGCTGCAACCGGTAATTTTTTGCGCCCAGAGGTTTCGGCCGCATTTATGACGCTCGTCATCAACAAGGGCAGCGATGTCATGGAAGCCTGTTTGAGCCAGGTTCGACGATTTATGAGAGACATGCATTAGTTCCTGTTTTTCTGACTCAAGTTGGCGAATCACTGCTGGCCAAAGTAAAGGAAGAATGATTAGCTTGCTGAGAATGCATCAATTTTTGTTTATGTTAACTATGCTGATTTCGCTTTGATTCTTCAAGGCAAAAATAAGATATAGAAGAGTCACCCATCGGAGAGCATCAGCGTCTTCCCTGTTAATAGAAATGTGTTGACTCGAAAAATATTACTGTTATAGTACTGTGTACTGTTTGAGGGGATTCATTATGCACATTCGAATTGAACGAGGTTCCTCCACGCCGATCTCCCGGCAGATTGTGGAGCAAATTCAAGCCCATTGTCTTTCAGGGACGTTGAAACCCGGTGATTGTCTACCCTCCGTAAGGAAGCTGGCGCAAAGACTGGCCGTCAATGTCAACACTGTAGTACGCGTTTACGAGAGACTATCCGTCGAGGGATTGGTCGAGATGCGTCACGGAGAAGGAACCTTTGTGTTGCCACAATCTGCTGTGACAGAAAATGCCCAGCAACTCGCTGAGCAACGTGCACAATTTCAACTAGAGTTTTCTGCAGTCGTCCATCGTGGAGTTTTATTGGGTCTTACGGCGACTGAACTACGAAAATTTTTGACAACATCGATTGCTGATGCAAAACGAGAGCTCAAAGCGGAAGCTATTACCCGGCAAAAGATCAAAACAGAATCCAATACAGCTTAATCATTCATCGGGAGCCGTTCATGTTAGAGACAGCCATTAAAATTCAGCAACTTCACAAAACGTTTGGTAAAAATGTTGTACTTGAAAATGTTTCGTTGGAAATTCCTCGTGGTGAAACTTTGGCGCTGCTGGGCAGAAACGGGGCTGGGAAAACAACAATGATTCGTATGCTGCTTGGTTTATTGAAACCAGATGGTGGATCAATGGAAATCGATGGCTGTGACCCGACCCGAGATGCGATTGAATTACGTCGCCGCGTCGGTTATCTGGCTGAAGATCAAACCATGTATGGTTGGATGACACCAGTTGAACTTTGTCATTTTCTTACTCCATTTTATCCTGCCTGGCATCAGGAATTAGCCGACGATTATCTGGAACGATTTCACATTCCTCGACATCAACGGATTGAACAGCTTTCCAAAGGACAAAATGTCAAACTAGGTTTAACGTTGGCACTTGCACATCAACCCAATGTGGTGATTCTGGATGATCCTGCGTTAGGACTCGATACGATTGCCCGCAAAGAATTCAATCGTGATTTGATCGAACATTTACAGGCTGCCGGTCGAACGGTTCTATTTAGTTCGCATTTACTTGATGAAGTCGAAGCAGTCGCTGACACAGTAGCAATTCTCGATGGTGGCAGAATCATCCGCCAGTCATCGACAGAAACACTACGTAGTGAAGTCAAACGTATTGTTTTGACTTCTGATGGCATATCCCAAGTGTTACCGCCCCAAGGTCTGCGCGATGTCCAGCGGTTTGAAGATCAGTTCACTGTGACCATTGACGGTGCAGCAGACTTTGTGGAGCACTTAACCGAATTGGGAGTTGATCATGAAGTTGTCGACTTAAGTCTCGATGAGATATTTGAAGCGTTTGTTATCGGTCGCACTCAGGCTTGGCCGCAATCAGGTACGCCGGTTGTTGTATAACGAAATAAGGTACTTTGCGAGTGATAGATTAAAGGTTCAGTTTTATGGATTTGGTTTTACAATCTCTGCTCTGGAAGGAATGGCAGGAGAAAAAGCGAATACTTTTCGTTTGCCTGGCTTGGATTTTATGTGGTGTCCTCTATGTAGTCACTTATGAAAGCACCTTCGGTTATCGCACACCAGTGGCCCGATTTGGATCGATCTGTCTAGTCTATAGTCTGTTTATGACTGTCTTTCTTGCCATGCGGGTGTGTTTAAGTGAGGTCACGCATCAGACACTTTCTTTATCTTTATCTCTGCCTGTTTCACTTCAGAA
>NZ_CP037422.1:3955019-4023031 GCF_007748175.1 Gimesia aquarii | reverse complement strand
CCATCGTGACTTCCTGTTGTCTGTTTTACTTTAAAAATCTGTTTCATTGCTTCGCAGTGATTTGTGTGACCCAAGCGTAATTTTAACCAGACATCTTGACATGATAGAACCGTGTGGTCTAGTTGGACTGAGAGAAAATTAAAGTTTTCTAATTTGATGTAGGCAGTTTACTAGCATCTTGATTTGTGTGATTCGCTATATGATTGTGAGAAAGCATATAAACTATTCATGAAGTGACTTTTTGAGGAAGACAGTGCGAGATGCAATCACTTAAAAATTGAGATAATTACCTCTTGGATGGTAAAACATTAGTATTTTCTAAAATGTTTTTGTTTTAGTCTGTTCTACACTACAACCAGTTTCGGTATCAATCGTCTCTGAAATAGCCACGTCCTGGTCACCACTATCCAGGAAACGAGCTACGATGACTGTGATGTTATCTGATCCACCATCGTCTTTGGCTTGATTGACTAAACGGGTACAAGTCTCATCAGCCGAGGCATTCTGGCTTAGAATTTCAGAAATCTTGAAATCTGAAACGTATTTTGTTAAGCCATCAGTGCATAATAAAAGTGTATCTCCAATTTGCAATCGTGCCTTGTGGACATCGGGATTCAGGTCACTATCATCATGCCCTCCAATCAAGTTGACTAACGTATTCTCCCAGATTTCTGGCACTTCATCAACTTCTAAAACTCCACTAAATACGAGTTCCTCAGCTAGACTATGATCTTTTGTAATCTGTTTCAATTTCGATTGTCGAAACAAATAACATCGACTATTACCTGCATGAACAAGATACAAGCGTGGCCAAATCAAATATGCCATAGTCAATGTTGTACCCATGCCTTCACGTTCAGGGTGTTGTTGAACATCGATTTCGACACGTTTTTCACATCGTTGGAGTGCTTCTACAAGTTCATCATGCAAGTCATCATCCGATTGTTCATCAAGTCTCAGAAACCAGGGCATAGTATTCAACACATATCGGGTAATGCTTTCGGTTGCAATGCGGCTCGCCTGATCTCCAGCAGCGTCTCTACCCATTCCATCAGCAACCAGTAATAATTTGCCCTGTGAATTACCGAACATCCTGGAGTGGTCATCCAACCCTAGACTGCTTGAATGAATTCGCATAGCTTTCTCGAGATCAGCAATTAAGAACTGATCTTGGTTCAAAGATTGTTTAGAGCCAATATGTGATAAGCCAAAGCAATCCATTTTACCTGCCATAATAATCTCCTTTTTTGATACCTATATTACTGGCTAAGAGAACCGATCGAATTGAATTCATTCAAAGCATCTGTTTGTATCGCGAGGTGTGAGCTCACACATTTAGGTTGGGACACTTCTTTGAACAAAATTAAGAGCATACAGCATTCCATTTCTCTCAAATTTCAAGTTGGAAGCAAATAAGAATTCGATAAGTGCTGTTCGTACTTGGTATTAGTAGTTTTACAATAGTCTACGGAAACTCAAAAATAGTAAGTCAAAGACTGTTCTTAAAAGTAGGGGAGCGAAGGTGATGGGCTGAATTCTCACTTCATTGATCGCCATGAAACCACCCTGGTTCCCAGGCGACCAGTAAGCTTCGTTCCCTTTAAATATCTAAAGTCCCCAGTCAAAACAATCAAATCTAAAAAGCTGTAGCGAATCAAACCTCTTCCTCAGTAAAAGAGTTCATTATCAATTGTGTTAAATTTTTAGAATCAATTCTCATTTTCTTGAATGGCACGTTGATTGCAGAAGAGAAAATTAAAACAAATTTGAACTGGAACAAACAATTCTAACATTGATTTTAAGGAGATGATTATGACGACTCGTGAAGAAATACATGGTCAATGGAATGAACTTCGTGGTCGTATTCAAGAACGATGGGGGCAGCTTAGTTCCAACGACCTGGATGAATTAGAAGGTAATACCGACCAACTCGTTGGTAAAATTCAGCAAAAAACGGGTGAAACCAGCCAGAAAATCGAAGCAGAACTTGAATCAATTGTTGAAAACCTATCACAGTCGGCATCTTCAGCTACTGAAAGAATTGGTGAGACTGTCAAAAAAGTACAAGAACAATTTTCACAGGTAAGCGATGTTGCCCGTGAGCAGTACGAGTGTGCTAGTGAATCAGTTCAAGAAGGATATCGTCAGGCAGAACAGACTATCCGCAAACACCCGGCCGAATCAGTTGCCGTCGCCTTTGGAACCGGTTTGATTGCAGGTGTGATTGTAAGCTTGGTTTGGCGCCGATAAGTCATCTGCAATTGACAATTTCCATACTCAAACGGTTAAGGAGAGAGAAGATGATTGATCAGATTGAAGATGTGGAAGATCGCGCTGCTCAGTTGCCACTGTATGCGTCCGGTAGTCAGAATTTCCAGACCGCCTCTTCCAAGCTTTACCAGTATGCAGAGCAAAAACCTATGAAATCTGTGTTGATCGGATTAGGAGTCGGAGTGGGCGCCGGGATTATTCTTGGATCGATTTTTAGAGGTTCAGCAAAATACCTCTCTCAGAATGATGCATTGATCGAGCGAATTGGGAACAACGTGAAGGCTGCATTGTCTGAGGTTGCTCCTTCGTCACTTACAAAACATTTTCGATCTTAGTCTGGCTCTGATTTTCGAAACATGACTTTTCATCGACGTAAGGTTATGTGATCAACAGTCCGTTTTGATAAAGACTGCAATGATAGGGAACACAGTTGTGTCTGACTATTCCAAACTTGAGCGTGCTGAGCAAATTCGTCAAACAATGAGAGAGATTCGACATGATCTGGACGATGATGTGCAACAAGTGAAACAGAGTGCTCATAAGCTCACAAGCTGGCGGTATTACATTAAAAATCATCCCTGGGCTTGTGTTGGGGTAGCGGCTGCGATTGGATACTTAGTCGTTCCCAAAAAACTTAACATTCAAAGCCTCGATGCGAAGACCATTGAAAAACTGGCTAAGAAAAATCGACTGGTCGTTGAGCACAAACCAAAGGCACAAGCTAAGAACAATCTGATTCGAGGAGCATTCACTTTCCTTTCGGGATTGGCGCTCAGGACGGCAACAGCACAAATCGTCCAGCAATTAGCAACTACCTTTGACAAACCAATATCAGACCATACATCAAGTACATTCTCTCAACAGGAGGTTGGTGAGGAGAACGTATCGCAATTTACCACGCGTTAGAGGCACACATTGATCAGAAGGTAAAAAACAATGCAAAATGAGATATTAGATAAACACGTCAGTTTTAGAAGAGGTAAGCCTCAAAGCGATTCACTTGACGCACTTAGTACGAAACTAAAATCTGAGCTCATGCCTGTTATTAAACACTGGGAGCAATGCCTGGGAGAACAGATCAACAAACATCCCCAACTGGCCCTTGGCGTCGGTTTATTATCTGGTGTTGCCTTGGGATGGTGGGTGAAAAGATGAATGAACGTAATGGTCAACCAAAAATGGAACAAGCTAGCAATATGAAGTCTCACTTAGGGGACTTGGGAGCGGATCTCATTACTCTCAGCGAGTTACAACTGGAATTGATCGCTGTAGATACGCGAGATGCCACAAGAGAAGCCACCTATCCCGCTATTTTAGCTTGTCTAGCACTAGGAGTGGCTCTTGGTGTCTGTCCTGTCGCGTTGCTTGGGTTGTCGTGGTGGTTGAGTGATTTTACTGAACTCAGCCAGGCAGCTTCGTCACTCATTGCTGCGAGTATTGGAATGTTAATCGCGGCAAGCCTCTTTTTCTTCGCCTGGAAAGGGTTCAAGCAGAGTTTTACATTGCTTAAGCGTTCGCGTACTGAATTACAAAGTAACATCCAATGGATAAAAAAAATACTTTCCGAGAAACACCGTTACCATCAAGAAATGGTATAGCAAACCGTAATGGCAATCTTAGTACTCCGTATTGAAAGGGAAATGCTCTCATGAATACAACAACCCAACAGTCTTCGGCAAATTTGAATAGGTCGATTTCACAAGACCAACATTCTCAGCAGCAGCAGGGACATGACCAATTGCAACCTGTTGATGATATTGTTGACTATGTCCAGACTTACGCACGTCAGAACCCTGGAACTGCCGCTTTATGGTGTTTTGGGATCGGGTTTATCGTTGGTTGGAAATTAAAGCCCTGGTAATAAATGAATGATGACGAAGACTGATGTTGGTCTTTTGAACCAACTATTCAGCGCATTGTTTGAATGAATGATTCACAATGGAGACTTGCCAGTGCCTAGGCATAATCTATCTCGACAAAAAATTCATAGCGGCGAAAATAACAGAATTACTGACAATACTGACACCGAACAAGATTCCAATTCAATCAAAAATCCGGAATCATTCGAGGGTGTTCAAGACGAAATCACAATTGCTGAGAAAATTGTTGTCAGCCCTTATGGTCGTTTCTCACTGATTATTCTTGCCACTTTGGGAGTTGTACACGCGCTCTACTTTACCAGAGCGATTCTAATACCAATGGCGCTTGCCTTAGTGTTATTTTTTTTGCTGGCCCCATTAGTTCGTTTTCTATGTAGGATTCGTTTTGTTACAGAATCAATTGCCGCTGGGATGGTAGTCATTACGCTAGGTAGTGTAGTTGGACTGGCAAGTTACTTTCTTGCGGACCCCATTTCCGATTGGATTGCTGATGCCCCGACTACATTTCGCAAAGCAGAACAAAAACTACGATTCTTAACAGATCCTGTTGATAAGATTGACGAAGCCTCAGAACAAGTTTCAAAGATCGCTACGGGATCAGAAAAAGATGATGTTGTAAAAGTTGCCGTGCAACAACCGGCTGTTACGAGTTATTTATTGAGTTCTACGCTCAATTTTTTGGCAGGAGCAACCATTACGGTAGTTCTGGTTTATCTGCTCTTGGCAATGGGGCATCGGATTTTAAATTCTGTCGTAGAATTAATTCCTAATCTTAAAAATAAGCGTGGTTTCGTTACGATGATACGAAACGTAGAAATGGGAATTTCTCGTTATCTGATCACTATCACGATGATCAATATTGGTCTAGGCATCATGATTGGAACAGTGTTGGCTGCATTGGGCCTTCCCGATCCCTTTCTGCTGGGGATCATGGCAGCGACGCTTAATTTTATTCCTTTTGTCGGACCTTTTGTTGGTGCAGCAATCGTATTTTTGATTGGTGTTGTGTATCTTCCCACGCCTGCAGAAGCTGCGATTGGTCCGTTGATTTATGCATTCATCAATACTTTAGAAGGAAATGTTATTACGCCGATGATTCTCGGTCGATCAATGAAACTGAACCCCGCATTAGTCTTTATTTGTATTGTTTTTTGGGGATGGGCATGGGGAGTTGCCGGTATTTTGCTTGCAGTCCCACTGATTGGAATGATTAAAATTTCTTGCGACCATTTCAAGTCGCTCCAACCTGTTTCGCGTGTTCTCTCAGGTTAGCTTGAAAGAGAAATCTGAACTCATGATGAGCGATCTATGGAATTCATGATCGCACTGACTCCAGGAATTCGTGGAGACTCGAGACTAAGGAGTTGTAGGCAAATGGGCGCGATATCAATAATTCGTAGCGAGCTTCGTAGTTCGAATTGACTTGGCAACCCTGCTGCAATTAATGGTGCTGTCGAATCTAAGTAGTGCAGGGAACCGTGCGATCCAGCCAGATTACATTTCATCGTTGGGAGACAAAACTCTTTTCCAAGTCGAGCCGTGACCCAAAGGTTTCCTGTATTTTCAGAAAAACTCGTGGCAATACGCTCAAACGCATTTGGGTAATCACCAAATTGAATCTCACTATTTGAAGTAACTTGAGCATCGACTGCAGATAAATCTCCTTTCCAGACCCAGGGGGTTCCATAGCAATCGACGGCATTTCCCTGTTTTTCAAGTGCGGGTTGGAATACCAATCGACCTCGGTCTTGCGTATGAACATGAAATGCTGCTTTTTTAGCGTCATTTAGTCCACTTTCATGGTCTGACCAGATGACTTGGTCAATATCGTTGCACTTCAGCAGGCAGTCAATGACTTCTGTGCGGCGCGTCCAAAGTTCTGGTCGCATATAGATTTGAGCCGACCGCATATTCGGGCAGACTTTCATATCCTCATGGGCTTCCCATGGCTTGCCTGCTTCAACTAATGGAAATTTCTCAAGCACTTCATTGAGGTCAACGGCTGGATTCTCATCCAGGTCACTTTGAGAATGGTCACCCGTAATCAAAATGGCGAACTCCTCCAGCATTTTTTCAATTCCACCTTGTGTTTCGAATAGTTGTCCTAAATGCTCATCAAAGGCTTGTAAGGTGGGAAGCGCATTCTCTGGTCCTTCAGCATGGCTATCGAAATCGTTGTTAGGGAAATAGGCCAAAGTGAAATCTGGCAGGGCGTTCTGTTCTGCAAGTGCCAGAAGATAATCCGCAGTGGCTTCATCATGAAATCCGAAACGACGTGATAAACCTCCACGTGCAGAAAGGGCAGTACCATAAAGAGGAGTAGAAACAAAATCTCCAAGAAACATGCTATGAGGGCCACGCATACTACTTGCTAAAGAAACTCCAGGGGTCAGCTTTAGAAGCGCAGGAGTTGTCGTTTCATGCTCAACCGTCCCGCGATACCACATGAAGTTCACTACCGCGTCGCGCAAAGCACCATGTTGTTCGATCCTTTCGAAGAGTGTAGGGATTTGTAAACGATCCATGTTCAACTTGACTTGAAAATCGTTGATGTAGCGGTCCATGCCTTCGTTTATAATGGCTGGCAAATCTGAACCGAAATAGGCAATTTCATCTGAATTAGTGTCATACCAATAGGCCCCTGA
Source organism: Gimesia aquarii (assembly GCF_007748175.1). Taxonomy (NCBI): domain Bacteria; kingdom Pseudomonadati; phylum Planctomycetota; class Planctomycetia; order Planctomycetales; family Planctomycetaceae; genus Gimesia; species Gimesia aquarii. The sequence goes on along the minus strand of NZ_CP037422.1, from coordinate 4,016,235 downwards.
TATGCCATGTTCGAAAGGATAAGCCCCTGTCACAATCGAGCAAGTTGCTGCGGGAGTAATTGAAGGGAAGATTGACGTACATTCTGGAATTAATGAGCCTAGGTCAACGAGCTTTTGGATATTTGGCAGTTTTCCGTCTTGTAATGCTGGCAGCACAACGCGGGTCGCCAACGCATCGATGATGATTAGTAACACTTTTTTCATTTAAGAATCGACTCGTTCAATGATCCTCAGATTTCTATCCAAATTACTGATTAGTTAGCTACGAGTGCATTTCGGGGAACGACACTTAGCCACAGCATAGTGCTCACGATGGACAACGTAACAAGGATTACCCTTTAGAACAAGGTTCATTCTCCGATAAGTGGTAACTGAAAGTACCTCTGGAAGTTTTCAGATCAATGTGTCCGCTGACCCGCCAATAAAAACGCGATCTGATAGATTTTAACGAGCAAAAAACAGGCGAAATGTCGGGGTTTTAAGGAGTCCAATACTTTTATTCAAATTGGCATGGTCTTTGCTTTTTTAACTAATTATGGCCAGGAAATAACCATTTTTATTAAACATGCAAAGGAGAAATTTAGATGTTACGCCGCAGTGTAAAACTATTAACCGCAGCAGCAATTTTGGGAATCAGCCCAGCCCTATTATCTGCTCAGATTCCAGTTGAAAGCCCTGGTGCTCAACTCGAATCGAAAGCAAATTCCAATGCTCAGATTAAATCCAAATCGAATGTGACCGATGCTGTTACAGATCGTGTGAAAACGCGACAGGGGGCTAAGTCAAAAATGAAATCCGATACAAAGCTCGATACTAATACCAAGCTTGATTCTAACGTCGATGCTAGAATCAAATCGCGGGGAAAAACGAATACACCTGGTGTCACGCCCCCACCTCCTACGAACACAAACAGTGTGGACGGAGCGATTAAACGAGGTCAGAAAAATGCAGGTGCGAAAGCCAGGGTTCACGGTGGTGCGGATGTAGATGTACCAACACGTCGCAAGACGAATCGACCAATTACAAACGGTAATCGTCCAAATTTAAAAGGGCAGGGCAACTTTCAAATTGACGCGATGGTCCGTCAGGGAACAGCTCATTTAGACATTGATGATGAAACACGTGCTCGTTATCGTTACCACAACGGCCATTGGTGGTACAAGACAGAGAATGACCAATGGCTGATTGACAACAACGGAGTATGGGAACCATTTGACCCTGTAACTTATCGTAATCCAAAGCAATCGAGAGAACAGGATTACTATCAGGAACAGGGTGACGAATATGAAGACTACCAGACTGATGGTAGTTACTACTACGATGACACTGACTATTATTACGACAACAGCTATGGAAACCGTAGATTCTACAATCGTGGAAACGGATATTATGGCAACTGGAATAATAATCGTAACTGGTATGGTAATCGTTTTAACTATAACCGTGGTTTCAACAACCGTGGTCACCGTGGTCAGTGGAATCATGGTCGCAGGAACTTTGGCAATCGCGGAAGTGCACGTCGACAAGGTGCCGCTGTAGGTGCTCAGATTGGGGGAGCCATTGGTGGTAATCGTGGGGCTGCTATTGGTGCTGGAATCGGTGCTCAGATTGCAGACTAAATAAGTTGAGTAACAGCAAAAAGTTTTTGATATGTAATACTTAATGACAGAGTTAAGTATTATGTTCAAGGCAGATCAGCGGGAGGCCCTCTGCTGATCTGTCTTTTTTATGCGCCGACGATGCTTATTTTTACTTCGGTTAGTTTCATATTTTATTGACGAGTAGAACCTAACATGAGCATCTTGCTGGTGGATATCACAGAATATCTATGTGATATAGATCCGGAATATTTTGAATACACTGGAAAATCAAAATAAAAGAGCCTGAGATTTCATTTAATAATATTATTCATGATCTAGCATATCGGACTATGATTTGATTTAATAATATCTGCTTGCTTTCAGAATATTGTGTGATTCAAACAATAGTGAGATCAAATGAATATAGAAACAGAATCTCTTGAAATCTTGATTGCCCATAGCAATCCTGAAACTTTATCTACACTTGATCAAGCCGTACAGGAGCTTGATCATCAGATTGTAGACTTGGTTCAGTCGGGAGAAGATATTATTAAAGCGTGTGAGAAACATGAGCCTGATTTAGTTATTAGTGGGGTGCATATGCCTGACATGGACGGTATTCGGGCACTGACCTTGATTGGAAAAGAGAATCCGGTTCCTGGAATTATAGTGACTCCGAAAACAGACTTGGAACTGGTTGAGGCTGCAGCGCTCGACCATATTATGGCGTGGATGGTCGAGCCTCTCTGTGAGCAGGATTTAGGGCCAACGATTTTACTGGTTTATCGACGTTTCGAAGAATTTGCTGAACTCCGTAAAGAAAATCAAGACTTGCGAATAGCGTTAATAGATCGGAAAGTAATTGAACGAGCAAAAGGCATTCTGATGAAGTCTGCTAGTTTGAATGAAGGAGATGCGTTCAGGCAACTGCAAAAATTAGCTAGTAACAAACGCATGAAGCTCATTGATATTGCTCAGGCGATCATTCATGCCGAGGGTGCCTTAGATATTGTTTCGAACGACTGAATTACCTTAGATTGCATTTGGTAAGAAAAGTTTACTCGTCTAATTATTTGAATCGTTATTTGCATTATGGTTTTTGCTCAAATGCGAAAACAACTCCAGTGTAGAATTCAAAACCTCGTCTAACTGATGATAACGGTCTGCAAAATCTTCACGATCAGTCTTTGCGATGTTGTTTTTTTCAAATACAACTTTGAGTGACTCTGCTTGCTGGCGAATAGCATCAATATCCTCTCTCCGTTTTAAATGACTGGCGATCCCAGTCAGAGATTCCAAAATGCGGAGCGAAACCGCAACACAACTGGCCCCATATTGGCGTACCAGGTTGAATGAGTCATGCAAAACTTCTGGAAATCCATCTGCGGTTGTGACAATTACGCGCGGAATTGAATCTTGATCTCTTCGTATCAGCGTAGGAATGGGGCGTTTGGCAAGCTTTCCAAGAGCACCGCCGAGCCGATCAATACAATTCATTGCTGTAAAAGGATCATTAATTCCTGGGGAGAGTGCCCGTACCGCAACTTCGACCAATTCTAAAGCGGCATAACTGATGTCCTGGCGTGGTGTTCGCGTAGAGCCGATAATGATGACACGATTGACTGACGTCATGAGCATCTCTTCATTCTCAGTGCATTTTTCGTCAGAATCGTATGACCAGACTCGAGCCAAAGTCTGTTGTTTCGTGATAAAATTACCGGGTTTACAGTTCAATTCTATAAGCCCATTCATTTTTGTTGCCAGGGCGATGAGACTATCGCCGTCGATGCCTTCAATATAACCTTCTAAAGCTGCGGGAATGACAATATGTGTATCTCTGAGCTCGGAAAGTATCTCTTCGGGGGCCGAATTTGTATGAACGTCGTCTTCATGATGTTCCCCAACGCGTTCAGGAAACAGTCGATCAATAGTACTGTTTAAGTCTTTCGAGACCGCTTCAATCAATTTCGGAGCTTGGATCGCTGTCGCGACGTGGTGAATAAACCAGATTAACATTCCCATACAGATCAGCCCCAAGGCTAAACCAACTGCGGTACCGACATGTGGAGTAAACGGGGTCGATGAATAATCCGGATCACGCACAGTTCGTAATATCAAGAGACAGTAAAGACTTGTCCCTACGTATTGTCCAATGACGATATCAGCAATGCTGTCTGTCATCACATTACGAACCAGCCGTGAACCATATTGGGATGATGCGATAGAAAGTGTGACAACTGTGATTGAAAACACAACGCCAGCCAGGGCAATTGTGGCTCCGGCTACTGACGAGAGTGTGGAACGTGCTGCTAGTGCAGTTGTTGAGAGAAATTCAATCGTATGATGTGACGAAGCCAGCAACTGATCAATCTGGTTTGTTCCTTCAGCGAGAGCAATTGCCAGTAAAGCCATCAGAGTCGGTATAAACCAGAAACTACTGCGAAACGAATCCCAGATATTGATGAGCCGTGCTTTCATGTTTTGCCCTGGTTCTGCATGAAGTTAGAAATCATAGTCTCAATTTCAGGCAACCTTCTGCATGAAAGTGAAAGGCCGCACAGGTTATCGAGATTCATTTATGAGGAGATATCTTTTCTATCACTCTTTAGAATGAATCACAATGCACTGGTATGAAGCGAATTATTTGAAACTTTATCTTAACGATAAACATAAAAAAACGCTACGAGTTGCCCACATAGCAACCCGCAGCGCCCAGAACCCGAACTCTTTCGAGCTGGCCTTCTAGTTCTGGTTTCCTAGTTATTGTTGTTTTTAGTGTCAACTTCTACATCAATTCCACCTACATTTATCTTTACTCCATACCGTTCAAAGAGTTCTTTATTAAAATCGGGGTCAGCGAAGTTGGGCCAGTGTTTTTCGTCGAAACCTTTTGCCCCTTCAAGTTGTTTTTCTGTGACATTCAGTACTAACAAATACTTGTCCTGGTCTTTTTTACTTCGTTGAACCTTGAAAGCTTTGAACGGAACAGCAAACATTTTGTTGCCAACGCCCAAAAATCCTCCATATGTGACGGCAGCGTAGTTAATCTTACCAGTCGAAGCGTTGAGTACGATGTCGTTAATTTCACCAACATTTTTTCCTTTTGAGTTATAGATATTCATACCAGTCATCTGACTGAAACGAATGTTGGCTCCGGTCGTTTTATCGTCCAATTGACCTGCTTTTGACCGGCTCAGATCATGAGCTTTTTTGTTTCGCTTCACTCCATACCGGTGGTCCAGTTCGTGAGTGAATTTTGAATCAGCAAAGTTGGGCCAATGTTGATCATCAAAGCCTTTGGCTCCTTCAAGTTGTTTTTGAGTTACATTGAGCATTAACGCGTATTCGTTCTTATCGTTTGGGTTTTGCCTGTATTGGAAGGCTTTGTATGGAATAGCGAACATTTTACTGCCAACACCCAGAAGTCCTCCGTATGTCACAGCAACGTAGTTAACTTTACCTGTGGTAGCATTGAGCAAAATGTCATTGATTTCACCAACGTTTTTCCCTTTTGAATTCAGGATATTCATACCTAACAATTTGCTTGCGCGAATATTAGCTCCGGTCGTTTTATCATCCAGGTTACCAGCTTGAGTTACACCGTAATTGATAGCTACTAACCGATTCTGACTATAATTATTATCAGCAAGAGAATTTCTTGCGATAATCACTGTAGAAATTCCAAATGCTATTGTCATAGCAAATACAGCATAATGGTTCATGAATTCTTTCCTCATTTAAAATGGGACTCGATTTATGTGAATCGAGTCCCTTGGATTTCTGCTTGATCAATTCTCACTATCAACTGACAGCTACAATACTACTTCATAATTGCGGTTTCATTACCATTGCGATGCGTCGCGAGTAGTCGTACCGATTTCATTATTGACGGAGTTATGGAATTATTTGGCCAAGACTGTAGTTAATTGCTAGTCAGCTACTAGCATCCACAGGAACTTTCAAATTGGCGAACCTGCTTTTCTGCTTCTTCTTTTGCGATTCCATATCGCTCCTGAATTTTACCGACAAGCTGTTCACGCTTTCCGTCAATTTGGTCCACCTCATCGTCTGTCAGGTCGCCCCATTTTTCCTTGACTTGGCCTTTAATCTGTTTCCATTTTCCTTCGAATTGATCTTTGTTCATTTTTTGTTACCTCTTAATTGAGTATTGTGAATATAGACTGAAACGATTCTTGTTTTCTGCCGAATTTTTCAGAAATTGCTTGGCATGTATTTTGGATGAGAGTTCTCTACTTCTTGAACTTATTCCTTCTTATCAACTTCCACATCTACTGCACCGGTGTCGCGGTTGCGTTCGATTTCGATCTCACCACCCGGAGTTTCAACATCGAGTACTTTTTCTTTGTTATCACAGCCTACAAGAGTAAGAGCTACTGTAGACATAAGCATGAGAGCCCCCGCATGTATCAATGACATTCGAATTTTCTTTTTCATTGGATCTTCCTTATAAAATAGATCTAATTGTGTTCGTGTCAGCGCACCGCTATCCCAAGAACGAGAACGCCTTAAATAACCTCGACTTCACATATTATGCATTGGCGAAGGAGTTTAGTTTTGAACTACCAATAGGATGGTCGTCCATAGAAATCATAAAGCTGCGTTTCATACGCGCGATTAACGGGTAATCGTGGATCATAAGTAGGTGCGTTTTTCACTTGATTTTGCGTTAAATCAATATGAACCTTGCGGTCTTCCCACGTAATATGTGTGATCCAGTCAAACGCAATAATCACTTTTTTACTTGGCAGCCAATCACGTGTATCAATGATTAAATAACGCAAACACCAGCTTTCTGTGTCGATAATCAAATCTTCTACATGGCCGACTGCTCCTTCCATACACTGGATATGGTACCCAGTAATTTCAGAAACGCTTCTCAAGTGTGGATCACCCTCAATCTGTTTCGGTTCCACAGTAACACTAGTATTTGTAGATGAATTAATTGAATCCCAATACATGGGCCAGTTGTAGTATAAAGCCATATTATGTTCATGCTGCCGAGAGACCGGAAGATCGCTCTGGATGGCTGGTGAATCCTCGATGTTTTTTTTCGATAGAACTGTTGGAAGTACATAAGAATCAAAATCTGGCTGACTAACGGCGACAGGAGAGATCAGTACTTGACGTTCTATTAACCAGCCACCAGTGTTAACAACAATGTAGCGTGTAATGTTTAAAACATCATCAAACAAAAAATCCTTTACTTTTCCACACTCACCGTCAGTAGCATCGATATGAAATCTACATAATTTATTAGCACTAAAAAACATTGCTGTCTCCTTTCCATCTTCTATTTGAAGACGAAAAGCAGATCGCGTGCCACTAGTAGAGGATTCATTTTTATTTCTGATGAAATTTCGCTTTTTCATACTTATTACAGTTGTTTTCATACGATTTTTCTACGATCGAGTTTTAAACTCAATCGTATTTTTGCTCGGGATTTCAATGAAAAATATTCACCTGGCGAGCGTTAATAAACCAGTTTGCTTGACAATCAACCAATTGGAAGAAAGCAATAAAAAAAGCCCTGCAGCGCATGAAAAAAATGCGCTGCAGGGCTTTCATAGACCTATTGGGGACCTAGCCTTCACGGGTAGGTCACTAAATTAGTTTAACGACAAGTAGTCAACAGTCAATCGATCAAAGAGGAATTTTAAAATTATATATTCGTTCTATAAGATCAATTTCGTCTTCGCTGATTTATTTTCAAATTGATATACTATTATTTGAATTTACTATGTTAGAAATCTAGTAGATATCCGTCTTTAACAACTTATATCAAATCACAAATCAATCTGACTCAGGACAAATTGAATTACTTTTGGTAGGTATTTCGACCAGGAATCCATATGCAGGTTCTCGTGATAACTGTTTCTTTCTATGCGAGAGCCACCTTACTAAAGCGAGCCAGCCTGTTCTAAGCAGATCATGATATCAATTTTATAAAAAAGGATAGGGCCTCTGAATTATGTCGAAAGCGTTGGTTGTAGATGATGACCGCACTGTTCAAGAAATGGTGAGGCGGTCATTGGAAAAAATGAGCATTGACGTCATTTCTGTTGATACAGCAGAAAAAGGAGTCAGTGAAATTGAGGAGCAGTCTCCAGAAGTAATCTTACTCGATATCATGCTTCCCGGAATTTCAGGATTAGACGTTTTTCATCAGATCCAGGAAGCGGATCGACGATTACCAGTCATTTTCATTACTTCATCCAATGATAGCGATATGGCCATCAAAGCCATGCAGTTAGGGGCTTTTGATTATCTCGCAAAACCACTTAACCTTCCCAAATTGAATGAATTAGTCCAGAAAGCAATTGAAACTCGACGGTTAATGAATATACCTGTTGCGTTGCCGGTAGGAGATACGAAACCAAAAAGCGGGGATCAATTTGTTGGGCGTAGTCCGCAGATGCTAGAGGTATTTAAGTCTATCGGACGCGTCGCAGCGGAAAATGTGAACGTACTCATTCGTGGAGAAAGTGGAACTGGAAAAGAACTCGTTGCTCGGGCAATCTATCAGCACAGCCCGCGATCAGATGACTGTTTTATGGCCGTTAATTGTGCTGCACTTACCGAAACCTTACTCGAAAGTGAGCTCTTTGGCTATGAAAAAGGGGCTTTCACCGGGGCAGATAAGCAGCGCATCGGAAAGTTCGAACAGTGTAATGGTGGTACGATTTTTTTAGACGAAGTCGGTGATATGTCACAATTGACGCAAGGCAAAGTCTTGCGTTTGTTGCAAGAGCAAAAATTTGAACGAGTGGGTGGCAACAAGACTATCGAAACAGACGTACGCATTGTTGCTGCTACAAATCGAAATCTTGAAGAGATGGTCAAGGATGGTTCGTTTCGAGAAGATTTATTCTATCGACTTAATGGAATGACTATCTCGCTACCACCATTACGTGAGCGAGGCAATGACATCGCACTCTTAGTCGAACATTATCTGAACGAAGCTTGTCATGAGATGGGACGTTCAGAACTTGAAGGTGTCTCTTCGGAAGCGCTGGATCTCTTAAACAAATACGACTGGCCGGGAAATGTGCGAGAGCTTCAAAGCGTTATTCGACAATCCTTGTTGAATAGTACCAGTCCAATCATTGTGCCATCATTCCTGCCAGACGAAATAAGCAGTCATTCGCAGATAGCCTCCGCAGAGTCAGATGTTGGGAGGGCATCAGCTAATGATGTGCTTTCACTTTCAGATTTACGCCAATTCGTGAATCAACGTTTGTCAGAACAGTCGACTGATCTCTATAGCGAAACTCTCGAAATGATGGAGCGTTATCTTCTCACACGTATTTTGAATGAAACAGGAGGAAACCAAACGCGCGCCGCTGAAATTCTAGGGATTACACGTGGAAAAATTCGCGATCGCATAGCACAGTTTGGTATCTCAATGGATAAAACGGTGAGTATTGATGATGATGTCAGCTAACTGAATTAATGTCTTCTTTTCGTGCTCAAGCAGCGGTCGTTGATCGATCAGGAAGCGATTGCTAATCGACCAGTGCGCGCCTGGCAGATTCATTAACTTGTCATTGCCATGCTTAAAGAACAGCTATAAGCATATGCCAAATAGTACCTTACGTTCTTGCGATCTTTTGATCCTCTTGTTTGGCACAGTACTTGCAAATGTTAATTTTTCATCGCAGTAAAGCAAAAAAGCGAACTGAACGAGCCGGAGTTTTAGTCCGGTTGGCTGAAATTAGCTGACACAGTCGTTGGCGCAGTCAAGTCAGCAATGGAAATCCTGAATTCGGAAATAAACATTCCAAGTTTTGAAAGGGGAGTATCATGTTAAGGTGGGCATTATTATTTTTGGTGATTGCGTTAGTCGCTGGTCTTTTTGGTTTTGGTATGGTCGGTGGTATGGCCTATGGAGCCGCAAAAATCTTATTCTTCGTCTTTCTAGTCCTGGCTATTATTGGTCTGGTCACGGGGCGCCGAGTTACAGTTGACTAATCTCTTGTCAAATAAAAATCAGCTAGTCCCCTGAAATATGCAGTTGAAATGCACATCGGCGGTACACGTTTCGTGTTCCGCCGGTTTCAGTTATGTGTTTTCTCAATTGTATAATTATCGAACTATATAAAGGAGAATTCTGATGCAGTCTTTTACGGTCATATTATTAATTATAGTGGCCATGCTGGCAATGGCGATTGTGGGCTGGATCTCATTTGCTACATTTGAAGATGGTGCGACTATCACAATTAACACCAAAGAAATGCAGGAAGATACTGAAGCTGCCATTGATAAAAGCGAAGAGTTCGTTGAGAAAGCGGCTAGAAAAGGTCGTAAATTGATCAACCAATCCAATCATCCCGAATCATCACAAACAGAATCAGATACATCAATTCATTAGGAAACGATTTAGAAGCTATGAGACATAAAATTTTTTGGCATCGACTCAGGGAGCCTGTATGAAAGATTCATGGAATCTTCCACATTATATGGTTATGATTATAAAACTCTGAATCCCAGTTCATTATTGATGTCAGTCTACTAATTTTAATCAATTACTAGTTAGGTTCTATCAAGGGATGGCTAACTCATCGAATGATAATTTCATGAAGCCTGCATTATGGGCATCGGATGATCGGTTGCAGATAATCATAGACTCAGCACCCGATGCTGTTATCACAATGGATATTGAAGGCCATGTGATTGATTGGAATCGAAGCGCCGAAAAAATATTCGGTTGGTCACGTGAAGAGGTGACTGGTAAAGCTATTAGCACACTGATTGTTCCCCCTCAATATCGAGCCCAACACATCAATGGGCTGCGTTTGTTCAAAGAAACTGGAAAAGGATGTGTGCTGAATCAACAAATGGAATTCTCGGCACTTCGACGCAATGGTCAAGAATTCCCAGTCGAATTGACAGTAACACAAGTTGAGTGGGACGGGCATATTATTTTTAACGCGTTTATCCGTGACATTTCGGCAGCAAAAGAGGCTGAGCAACTCATTGCACGTGAAAAGCTCGAGGCGGCATTGCTGGAACAAGCCAGTTTTTCTTCCTCAATGAACGACGCACTCGAAAATGCATTACGCCTCTGTGTTAACAATCTTTGTGAAATATCCGGTTGGCCTGTAAGTCATGTTTTTGTGAGCAATAATGATGATACTCGGCTGATCTCTTCTCGAATTTGGTATACCACAAATGACAACAATTTTCGCGCGCTCCGCTCAGTCTCAGAAAAAGTATCAATAATACAGGGCGAAGATCTTCCAGGACAGGTCTGGCAAAGTGGTGAGGCAGTTTGGATCACAGACATCGAAAATGATGATACCATTACTCACAAACGTGATTTTACAAAGTTTGGAATTCGATCAGCCTTTGGATTTCCAGTAAAACTAGACGGCAAAATCATTGCTGTGGTGGAATTTTTCAATAACAAACTGACTACCCCGGATCCAAATCTTTTGTCATTAGCTAGTGGAGTTGCCAATAAAATCAGTCAAATGGTTGAACGGATGCAATGGCAGGAAGAACGAACGCGCCTGGCAGCAATTGTCGATTCTTCAGCAGATGCAATTATTAGTAAAGCTCTCGACGGGACCATCACTTCCTGGAATAGCGGAGCCGAAATCATCTATGGCTGGCCGGCTGACGAAGCGATTGGAGAAACCATTACGATTATTCTGCCTCCGGGCATGGCGCGCGAGGAATCGGAAATTCTCGAAGCGATGAAAACCGGTCGACGGCTCGAACAGTTCCAAACTCGACGAATGCGAAAAGACGGCACTATCATCGATGTTTCAATCACCGTCTCTCCAATTCGTGGTCTTGACGGAAAAATAATGGGTTCCTCGATTATCGAGCGTGATACCACAGCCCGACGCAGGCGAGAAGAGGAGCTCCTTAAAGCACGTGATGAAGCGGAACAGGCCAGTCGTGTACAAGGGGAATTTTTAGCTACGGTAAGTCATGAATTGCGAACACCAATGAATGCCATCCTTGGTATGTTGGAACTCACATTGCAAGAAGATTTAACACCAATGAAGCGTGATTACCTTCAAACTGCCAAAGATTCTGCGGATTCATTGCTACTGCTTGTCAACGATATTTTAGACTTCTCCCGATTGGAAGCGGGTCGTTTCGAGCTCGAACCCATTTCATTCAATCTCAGAGATTTGCTAGATGAAGTCGTGAAAACACTGTCATTAAGAGCGCATGAAAAAGGTCTGGAGTTAGCACTTCATATTAAAAAGGGAGTTCCAGAGCGTGTGATTAGTGATCCCGTAAGGTTTCGACAGATTTTGATCAACCTGATTGGTAATGCCATCAAATTCACTGAGCAAGGTGAAGTTGTCATTGATGCAAAATTGTCTGAACCGCCGAGGGATTCTACGACGGAGACAAAGCAAGCGTCTCTCGATATATTACCTGGCGAAACAGTCGCATTAGAATTTCAGGTATCTGATACAGGAATTGGTATAGCACCTGCAGACCAGGAACGGATTTTTGCTCCCTTTGCTCAGGCTGATGCCTCAACAACGCGGCAATATTCTGGATCAGGGCTGGGGTTGGCGATCTGTCAGGAGATTGTTGGTCTGATGGACGGACAAATTTGGCTTGAGAGTGAATTGGGACGTGGAAGCCAGTTTTGTTTCAGGGTCTCTCTAAGGGTCGCAGAGCCAGACGAGATGGACATGAAGCGAGAGCAGGTTACTGTAGACGATCTACGTGAGCTTCCCGTGCTTGTTGTGGATGATAACCAGACTAACCGTGTCATTCTTGAAGAGATGTTGAGCAATTGGTCAATGTCTCCTACCCCTGTCTCTTCGGCGGAAAGAGCCTTGCAGCAACTTTCTGAAGCCAGAAGAGAGAAAAAAGAATATCCACTGGTTATTGTAGATGCATTAATGCCAGAAACGGATGGTTTCATGTTATTGGAACAAGCTCAAGAACAAGGACTTCTCGAATCTGCAACGATTCTGATGCTGTCTTCTACTGACCGTCAGATATTCAATGATCGTTGCGAAGGGCTTGAAATCTCTGCCTTTCTGGAAAAACCCGTTTCGCAATCCGATTTACTTGACGCAATCATGACAGCATTCAAAAGCCCCCAATTAGAACGTGATAGTGTAATGAAAATAGAAGAGACACCACAGTCGCTCAATATTCTCATTGCTGAAGATACTCCCGCGAATCAAAAAGTAATCACAGCAATCCTTAATAAGCGGGGGCACGACTGCACAATTGCCAATAATGGCCGTGAAGCAATTGATTATCTAAGAAGTGATTCATTTGATCTTATGTTAATGGACGTTCAGATGCCGACAATGGATGGTTTGCAGGCAACCACGCTCATTCGTGAACAGGAAGCAGAATCGAATGATCATATTCCGATCATTGCTATGACAGCATACGCGATGCGTGGCGACCGTGATCGATGTCTTAAAGCTGGCATGGACGATTATATCTCCAAACCAATCGATGCGAAGAAGCTGATACGTCTTGTAGAACGTTATGGAAACGAATATTCACAAAATCGAACTCCCATCGATAAAAGTAATACCGAGTCGCGTATCAAAGACGAACAGTTTCCCTCACATTCAAAGCAGCGATCTACAACTCATAGTGATTCTGCTTCCAAGCAATCGGTCATTAATATGCAGACTGCACTCTCGCGTGTTGGTGATGATAAAGAAATTCTCAACGATATGGTGAATTATTTCTTTGAAGATTCTCCCAGCTTGTTAGATGAGATTCGCAAACGGGTCCAAAGTGGTGATATTGATGAAATGGTTCGTGCTGCCCATAGTTTGAAAGGACTCTGTGCAAACTTTGAAGCACATGCAGCAGTACAGTCGGCGAAAACAATCGAGGATATGAAAAATGCGACTGACCTTTCTTCTGTCACTAAGATCATTGATGAGCTTGAGGTAGAGTTGAATCTACTTTCTGAAGAGTTGACTCGCTGGCAGTCGGAAAATTCTGAAAACCAGCGAGATTTATGAGTTTCATGTTATTTATGATCTTGATGTTTCTACACATGAGAGTTTGTTGAGAGTATTTCAATCTCATAAACGAAACGTTTTATCGAACTTGAAAACCTAACCTGATCGATCATCAATCATATTGATCGACTATCAATCAAGTTTTGGAGCCGATCGAAGACTTGCTTAAATAAAAACTTATTGAAGGCTGTTTTCTGGCCTCTAAATAACTGAAAATAATTCCAGCCTGATTTGGTACGCAATATGCTTAATATTTCATAGTTTTACTATAGACTATTGAACCAAAAGGCGTATCACATGTATCCGAACGACGAGAAAGTTTTTCAGCGACTTAATGAGCAAATCCATCTTGAGCTAGATGCCTGGTATGGTTATTTGGCCATGTCAACATGGTGTAGCAAGAATTACTTTCCTGGGTTTGCGAAATGGCTGAATTCACAGGCGCAAGAAGAATATACTCACGCTATGAAACTGCGCTGGTTTCTAATCGATCGTGGTAAATCGGTAATCTTAAAGCAAATTGAAAAACCGAAAATCGAATTTACAACCGTTATTGACATATTTGAAGCGGCTCTCGATCAGGAAAAAGAGAATACTCGTAGTATCAATTCAATTTTACAATTTGCGTTTGAAGAAAAAGCGTATGCTACTTCAGCAGAACTGCAGTGGTTCATCACAGAACAGGTTGAAGAAGAGAGATCAGCACAAATGAATCTGGCACACATAAAAATGGTTGCCGATGATCCTGCGGCCTTGCTCGATCTTGATAAAGCATTCGGAGAGCGTGAAGCGATTTTTCCTGTTCCTGCTGAATAATTATTTTAGATGAATCTTTGACATAAAATCCAATTGCGTTTTCATGGTAGCAGTACTCTGAACATGTAACCGAAAGGACTGAGACGATGCCTTCAAGTCAACCTTCATCCACGGTAGCCGATATCTTGCGTATTATTTTGGCAATCATTCTACCCCCTGTTGGGGTTCTCTTGCAGGTGGGACTGGGAATGCATTTCTGGTTAAACATTCTGCTTACTTTGTGTGGATATGTTCCGGGCTTGGTCCATGCCGTATGGGTTATTGCAAAAAAATAATTTGTTTGGCTGTAATCTTGGATGAAAACCTGACTGGAGAGTTCCATGCCTTATCTGAACGGCCTGCTTATTATCTTTGTAGTCATTGGTGGTATAGCAACAGATTCTACCGCACAAGATGATGTCCCTTCAGAACCTCAGAAAGTAAAGCCCCTTGATGATAATGAAACACTCGAAGCACCAAAATCCGTTAATGTGACGCCGGCCGCTGAGGACTCAGACATTTCTCTACGATTAACGCGAATCCTTGAGGTAACGGAATGGTACTATCAGCCCTCTGTCCGCGTTGATGAAGGTGTGGCCTTTCTTTCGGGATCGACGGATGACATCAAGTATTACACCTGGGCAGGGGATCTCGCACGCAGTACACAAGATGTGGTCGCTGTTGTAAATCGTATCGAGGTTAAAGAACCTGATATATGGGATTTCAGTTCTTCATTTCTCTCTCTGCAAAAGCTGGGACGTAATTTAGCTCAGTCAATCCCGATGATTCTCATTGCAGGCGTGATTTTATTATTAACATTGTTTGGCATGTTTCTTACCGGACTCATTGCCGATCTCACGCTACTCAAACGTATCAAAAATCGACTGTTGCGAAGCGTTCTTCGAAAAGGATTGCTTATGATTGTTTTGCTGTTCGGAGTCTATTTAATTTTGCAGGTTTCGGGACTCACACGCTTGGCTGCAACGGTGATTGGAGGGACTGGGTTATTAGGATTGATCATTGGAATTGCATTCCGTGATATTGCTGAAAACTTTCTAGCCAGCGTACTTATCAGTATGCAGAACCCGTTTCGGTATGGTGATCTGATTGAAGTAGAAGGGATCCAAGGGTTTGTCCAGCGAGTCAATACACGTGGTACATTACTCATGTCGCTCGAAGGTAATCACATTCAGATTCCCAATGCCACAATTTATAAGAGTGTGATTCATAATTACACCTCGAATCCCAAAGTACGTCTCGATTTCATGATTGGCGTGGGTTACGATGTTGCATTAAGCGAAGCTCAATCGATTGCGAAGGATATTATGCTGGACCATCCAGCAGTGCTCAACGATCCTGAACCAACGGTGTTGATTGAAGAGCTCGCTTCATCGACTGTTAATCTCCGAATGTTCTGTTGGATTGATGGAAGTAAATATAGTCACCTCAAAGTGAATTCTGCATTGATGCGTCAAGTAAAAGCAACATTTGAAGAACAGGGAATCTCCATGCCCGACGATGCCCGAGAAGTTGTTTTCCCTGATGCGGTGCCCGTTCGAATGCTTGATGCAAATGACGAGGTTGAGCACCAAGAGGTTTCAAGGCAAAAAGCGGTTACGGAGCAAACGTCAAAGAGTCAAACCGATATATTAGATTCAAGTGGAGAAGGTGACCTCATGAATGAGTATGTCGACATAAAACGCCAAAGCCAACAGGCACGAGATCCTGAAGAAGATTCGACAGATCTACTATCACCTGCATTGACTTGAAAAAATCCTGATAAGAAACTTTTGAATGCCTAAAAAATATATTTTAATTCAGATCAACTGACTGTAATTGCGAGGGATTATGTTTGCTATTGTTTCGCTGATTGTGATTGTCATTATCTCGATGATTGTCGTGCGTGTGGCTACAGTTGCTTTGTCATTGACTGGTCTTTCTACACAACTAGCCCGGTTTCAGGCCCGTTCTGCATTCACCAGCACGGGATTTACGACGAGCGAAACCGAGAAAGTAATGCGACACCCAGTCCGTCGTCGGATCATTATGACTCTGATGATTTTTGGTAATGCCGGGTTTGTTACAGCAATTTCGTCACTCATCCTGTCATTCATGGGAACTGAGTCGAGTAGTGGGCTGTGGTTACGGATCGGAATACTCGCCATCTGTTTGTCAGCACTTTGGGCTATTGCTTACAGCGATTGGGTGGATAAGCACATGTCACGATTGATTCAACGCGCGCTCAAACGCTGGACAGACCTTGAACTAAGAGACTATGCCGGTCTATTACGTCTGACCGATGACTACATCGTTAGTGAACTTAATGTCAATCGTGATGATTGGCTAGCTAACCGTCATCTCACTGACTTAAAGTTAGATGATGAAGGAGTGTTAGTGCTTGGTATCGAAAAGCCTGACACGACTTATATTGGTGCTCCACGTGGGAATACCAGGCTTGAGGTCAATGACACGATTTTGCTATACGGTAAAGCTGACATTCTCAAAAATCTTGATGAACGACGAACTGGCGCATCCGGAAACTGGGAGCATCATAAAGCCGTCGATGAACAAAAACAAAATGATGTAAAAACGCAGTAAGAATCTTCTGATTACATAAAATTGCTCCTGGGATAAAGAAGTCTTGTTACTCATGACTTTATAAATGCTTACAAAATTAACTAGCGAACTATGACTCGAATCAACCAGAGTCGAACTGGTAGTCTCTGGTTATGTTCTCTCCGAAATGTGCACAGGCGATTACAGTCATCAATCTCAAAGGGGCCCCCGGTTCCGAAGATCGTAGTAGCTTTACAATGCTCTATGCTTATGCTTCACAAAGGCCTGTTTTTCAGGGCCATTTAGTTTGATTACGCTTTAATCTAGATTTGCTTTTCCTTGTACAACGTGTATTTGTGGGGGATAAATAGGGGGAATTTTCGAACAGACTGACTAAAGGTTCGAGCGTTCAAAGGTTTCTCCAAAGTTCTGATCAGGTAATCTATTGAATTTGAATGCGTCATCTGGGTGTGATTTCAAATCTCACGGTCTCCGGCTAATTAATTGTTTTCTCTCAGCTGTCCAGCGGGATAAAACGAATGTGTAACCGCTTCCACATTTAGCACACTTTGAACCGAACGGGTGTGTTATAGTAGAGAATCGATTTTTGTGGAATGATTGTTGTGATGTTCTGCTTGACATTAATTCAAAATCGACGGTTGCAATCCTGGAATATTCAGGTCCGCTGGAAAATAGGGACGTTGGAGCTTTTTGAAGCGAACGTGTTTCAATGTTGCCGGTGTTGGTCCTGGTTTATCCAGGACAAATATTGCTTTAGCAATCGTTCCATAAGCAAAACGGTAGTTCATCGGATTTTTAGCAACAATGAATTTAGCATCCAGCGGGGCCAAACCAACAGTACGAATTTGCTCATCAGACCAATCATAAGTGGCTCGACTCATGATGATGACGCGTATCGATCCGATGCAAAATACAGCCGTTGGTCCCCCGGTTCCGAAGACCGGAGTAGCTTTAACCATGCTTTGCTTATGCTTCACAAACGCCTGTTTTTCAAGGCAATTTACTTCAACCACGATTTGACAATACTTTGCTTTTGCTTTGATAACGCGTATTAGTGGGGGGATAAGTGGGGGGAATTCTCGAGCGAACTGACTAAAGGTTCGAGGGTTCGAATGCTTCTCCAAAGCTCTGACTAGGTAATCTATGGTATTTGAACAGGTCATTTGAAGGTGGTTTGAAATTTCACATTCGCGTATCGAATTTTTGTTTTTTATCAGCCATCCAGTGGGGTAAAACGAATGTGTAACCGCTTCCACAATTACCGCATACCGACAATACACTCATGAGCAGAATTTTACACCCACTATTGGCATTAATCGCTTCCGCAACTGATAACGAATTGGCTAAATATGTCGAATACCTCAAACACGAGAATGCGATTCTGCGTTCCAGACTGCCGAAGCAAATCCATACAACTTACGAAGAACGCCAAACTCTGTTGAAGTATGGAAAGGTTCTTGGTCGAGCCATTGAGGAACTGATTTCGATTGTCAGTCCAGCGACATTTGCCCGGTGGGTTAGAGACAAGAAGATTGGCAGACCCAAGCTCAAAAATCCTAAAGGTGGTAAACGAAAGCCTCAGGAGATTCGTGAGTTAGTCATCAGAATTGCCATTGAAACTGGTTTTGGCTACACCCGCATCATAGGAGAGCTTCGAAAACTGGGTATCAAAAAGATTAGCCGACAGACTGTACGAAATATATTGAAGGAAGAAGGTATTGAACCCGGTCCGGATCGCACTTCCGACTCGTGGAATGAATTTCTCAAGCGGCATGGTGAAACACTCTGGGGTTGCGATTTTTTCTCAGTCAAATCAGTGACAACAAAAGGGATGCGTAACTTGTATGTGCTGGTGTTTCTCTGCTTACAAACTCGGGAAGCGATTGTTTCTGAATCCACGGAGCATCCCAACTCAGCCTGGGCTTGTGAACAAACTCAGAAGTTCATAGAGCAGAGCAGGGGGCGAGAAGTCAAACCGTCAATGATCATTCATGACCGTGATGGGAAATATACGAAGGAATTCACAGAGACTTTGCAGCAATCCGACATCAAGGCAAATCCACTTCCGATAGCATCTCCGAATCTTAATGGAAAATGTGAGCGATTCATTGAAATGATTAAGTTGGAATGCCTGGCGAAGTTTATCATCTTCGGTAAACAGCATCTCGACCATCTAGTCTCTGAGTTTACGGAGTACTACAACACATGCCGCTCGCATACAGCGCGAGACCATCTACCACCGATTCGAGAACTTCCAGATGACGTTGAGAAATTATCGTTGGATGAAGTCCAAGTGGTTTCACACATCGGTGGTTTGGTAAAATCGTTTGAGCGGAAAGCGGCTTAAAGTAGTCGGGGGCAAGATATCAATTGTTAAACCACATGCTTTGTAGTGCGCGATTGGTTGATATTTTAGTGTCCCAAACACAATGAATCACAATGTGCATCAGTCTTAGGTATTTGGAATTCGGTGCAATGTGCCTTTCTAAAACAACTTTTTGTTTGGACACTTTTTGAACCGAACGCTATTTAACAGTTCTGCTGTTGATCTGACAAATGTATTTCTGAAAAGAAATATCTCAAGGAGTATTGGAGGAAATAATGAGTGTATTAGCAAGTTTCAACGATTTTTGGAGAACAATAGATCTCAACGAAGAATATTTGCAAATTTATGGTCAAAACGCAGTACCTGACTGGGAAAATCTTAGTTATCGAGATCTGGAAGAAGCATACGAAAATGTAAAGCCATCTCTAGAGCAAGTAAAGAGTGGACAATTAGTACACTTTTTGCCTAAAGGTATGAATTCTTTTACTGCGGAAAATTTTCATAAAGCTTTGGTTATTTTTCTAAACCCTCCGGAAAGGTGGTTTGGAAAATTATGGGTACTAGACTGTGAAGAATATTTGAATTTAAAAAATCTAGTTGTTAAAGAAGAGCGGCGAGTACTTCAGATAATTACGAATTCGGAGAATCGGAGTCCCAAGCAAACTCCACAACATCAATCCAGAAAAAGAAAGATCATAGCAGCGAAGGATGAAGAGTTTTACAAATTTATCAGTCCTGAAAAACTATATACACTTAAGACATTTAAAAAACGACTAGGAGTTTCTGATGCTACATTACGTTCTGCCAGGCGGGCAGGGCTTAGAGTTACCTATTTACATAAACAGGGCTATGTCTATGGACGCGATTGGATTGAATATGTATTGAACTCAAATCCCGAAGATGCCCGTCATCCCACCTCTGAAAGCTAGTACTCACATAATTGGGTATTAAAGATAGCTTGTCGAAGTCAAGGGTTCAGGGAATATGTCAGCAAAAAAACGAGACAAAAAAACTAAAGTCAAACCACTCAAGGTTCGAATTGCGAAACCTGCGAATCGACCATTCCAGGTCAGGTATACTTGCCCCATCGAAAAAAAAGAGATACGGATTTCAGCTGGAAGTCGCGATATTGATGATGCAGAACAATTGAAGTCTGAGATCGAAGCCAAACTATTACTCGGTCTTGAAGTTCAACCTGAAAAAGAAAAAGTATTCGGCCCTGGAATGGATTGGGATAGTTTTCGTGAAGAGTATCGAGTTCTTCATTTGACGTCAGTAAGAAAACGAACGGCTTTGGATATTGAGAATCGGTTAGATATTGCCCAGCGTATAATGAAGCCAAAGACGCTGGGTGACTTTGCTCAGCCATCTTCACTTCAAAAATTACAGGCGAAGCTTCTCGCGGGAGAACTGAGCATTAAAAAGAAGCCTCGTTCACCTCACACAGTGCGAGGTTACATGAAAAGCATTTTAGCTGCGCTCAATTGGGCCTATTTACAGGATTGGCTTTCCAATAAGCCTAAGCTGCCTCGTATTAAAACTTCAAGAATAAAGTCAATGAGAGGTAGACCAATTACAGAGAGCGAATTTCAGGAAATGCTCAATGTCGTTGAAAAGGTTGTTGGTGCGGAAGCGGCAACCTCGTGGGACTATGTGATTCGAGGACTTTGGGAATCTGCGTTCAGAATTGAGGAACTGATGCATATTTCCTGGGATCAACCTGGGACTATTCGGCCCATTTGGCAACAAGGTCAACACCCGATACTTGAAATACCAGCGGCCATGCAGAAGAACGTCACACATGAAACTATTCCAATGCTATCTGGCTTTGAATCTGTTTTATTGGAAACTCCTGAGAGTCAGCGAAAAGATTGGGTGTTTAATCCAAAGTCGCTCCAATTGCGCCTTGGAAGAAAGATAGCTCATAGACGTCCTGATGCTGATTGGGTTGCAAAGGTCATTGGCCGAATCGGGAAAGAAGCTCAAATCATTGTTGAAGAAGCTGATAAAAAAACGGGACGGGATGTCAAATTTGCTTCGGCTCACGATCTAAGACGTTCCTGTGGAGAGCGTCTGAGAAATGCGGGTGTACCACCTCTAGTAATCTGTAGAGTTATGAGACATTCTTCGTGGGAGACCACACGCAAACACTATGCTCCAGGCAATGTTCAAAAAGATACTGAAGTCCTAAAACGCATTATTGGGGAAAGATAATTTCTCTTTCGACTCAGTGATTTTGAGGCCCCAAATGAAAAAAACTCTCGTGCGTACCTAGGTACACTCGAGAGCCTTATTTGACGTAAGTTAAGTACACCCGAAGGGATTCGAACCCCTAACCCCCGGTTCCGAAGACCGGTGCTCTATCCAGTTGAGCTACGGGTGCTTATTTTTTAATAGACAGTTTTACGATTATCTGGTTACTAAGAAAACTCAGAATTGGTTTTCTCAGTATCCATATATTTTAGTTTTGCTGGTGCAACTTGTTGTTATTCCTTATGTTACTGGAATAGAATCAGGATGCAACTGTTGCAATGAGGGATTCTAGCAATCCCTGTCTAAAAAACAAGCCGTGTGGGGCTATGTGGGATTGATACCCCTTTATATGCATCGAATTTAGGCTTAAAACGATATAAAATTGATTTGGACGAGAACGTCTTTTCTGACACTCATTTCTTTTAAATCACCTTCACTGTCGGATCGAAATCGGTTGCCGCTTGACTCTCTAAACAGATTTGGTTGTTATAGTATCTAATTAAGTAAGAAAGTTAAATTGTTGTGTTTCAGTATCATTTTCTTCAAATTTGATTGTGAATGCTGAGGCATTCCAGTGTGCACTTAATTCCTTCAACTGCATCTGCTTCAAATTAACGAGAGGTCCTGCCTGCTATGAAACGTTCTCAAATTGCTTTTGCGTTTTCCTTCTTTTTTGTCACTCTGCTGATCAATTTCAATTTGAGCTTCATTGCTGCTGGTCAGGAAAATTCAAACTCTCCCATTAAATCAAAACTGGCTGGTTCCCGTCCTGTGATTCATGCGATCAATTATGCATCAATTCAAGAGGCCATCGATGCGATTCCTGCTGAAGGGGGAGTCGTGCAATTACCGCCTGGCAAGTTTGAGATCGAAGAACCTCTGGTCATTACTAAAGGGGATGTCCTGTTAATCGGTTCCGGCTCGGCAACACACATTCATAATAAAAATGAAGCTGGTAATGATGCGATTGCTATTCATCCGCCGCAAGATGCCAAGCTGCCGAATGGTAAGAAAGATCCGAAGCCTCGAATCTGGCGTGTGCAGTTACAAAATTTTCGACTGACGGGAAATGAAAAAAGTGGACGTGGTATCAATGCAAAATGGGTTCAGGAAATCTACATCCATGGAGTAACCTGCAGCTATCACGGTAACGATGGAATTTTTCTCGATTTCTGTTTTGAAGATCCGCGTGTTTCTGATTGTCTGATTACCTATAACAAAGCCACGGGACTAAATACTATCGGTTGTCACGATATCGTTGTATCGGCAAATCATTTTGAGGAAAACCTGGACGCACTGCGTTGTGCCGATGGTTTTAATCTATGTATGAGTGGTAATAACCTGGATGACCATTTACGCGATGGTGTGATTATTGAAAATACTTATGGCTCTATAGTCTGCGCCAACATGATTGAAGAGTGTAAGGGCAGGGCAGTGGTTTTGGATAAGGAATGTTATGGTATCACACTGTCTGCGAATGTGATTGCCCATAATGGGAGTGGAATTATACTTGACGATGCACATGGCTGTGCTGTGAGCGCGAACACATTTACTTTGCTAGCGGCAGATGCACTTAAGATAGGGCCGAAATCGGGAAGGATTACCGTGACAGGTAATAATTTCTCGAATAGTTATATTGGCAATGGAAAGGTCAAGCGTCGTACTAATGACCTGAAAGCTGCCGGGCTGATTCTAGATAAAACACGCGGTGTGACAGTTTCTGGAAATCTATTTTCTTCGGTGCGTCCTAAGGCTGTCGAAGTGATTGAACCGACGACACATGTTATCTTTGGAAATAACTTGCTGATTGATGTTGAGTCAGATCACGAAAAACTGAAGGAATCAATTATTAAAAATACATTGGTCGCACCTGCAGAGCCTGTGAAAGAGGAACAGAAACAGGCAAAAGTTAAATAGAGCTTTTCCGAGAGACTGCCTGAACTGTATTTGTTTCCTGACCGAAAGGCGAGCCCAGGATGTTGAGATTCTTTGGACTAGTGATTTGTTTTTTGGCGAGTGTATCCTGGCTCATGGCTTCGGGGCAAAAGCAGGTGGAGAGTAAAAGGACTCCTGTTTATCAAGAGCACCTTGATCTATCTTATTATCTGGATCAAAAAGGGGGAAAACAGCCGATCAAAACGTGGAACGATTGGGAAAAACGCAGGAGCCATATACTAGCGAATATGCAAACCGTTATGGGAGAATTACCTCATCCTGTGAAGCCAATCCCATTAGATATGAAAGTACTCGAAGAAAACACGATTGGTTCCACCAAACGATTCAAGATTTCCTATCATACGGATGACCCCAAACAAAGAGTGCACGCTTATTTGTTTGTTCCTCAATCCGCCACGAAACAACATCCGGTGCCGTCAGTATTGTGTCTGCATCAGACCAATTCAAAAATTGGCAAAGAAGAACCATCTGGCATTCGAGGTTTTCCCAATCTGAAATATGCACTTGAATTAGCCAAGCGTGGCTATGTCTCGCTGGCTCCCGATTATCCTTCATTTGGTGAATACTCATATGATTTCAAGGCACATCCTGAATATCGGAGCGGAACGATGAAGGCGATCTACGACAACATGCGATCGATAGACCTTTTGCAGTCGTTAGATTATGTTAATCGAGACAAGATCGGTTGCATCGGGCACTCGTTGGGTGGGCATAATACGATGTTTACGGCTGCCTTTGATGAGCGGATCAAGGCATTGGTTTCCAGTTGTGGTTTCACGCGTTTTCACAAATATTATGGAGGAAAGCTGAAAGGCTGGACCAGTGACCGTTATATGCCTTTGATTAATAGTCGATATCAGAATGATCCCGATTTGGTACCTTTTGATTTTACGGAAATCGTGGCAGGTTTTGCACCACGGGCCTTCCTGGCTTGTTCGCCGATTAGCGACAGTAACTTCGAAGTGTCTGGTGTGAGAGATGTCATTCAAATCGCAAAACCAATTTATAAGCTAGCTGGAAAAGAAGAAAACTTACAGGCGGTTTACCCTAAAGCAGGACACGACTTTCCTGTTGAAACACGTGAAACTGCCTACCAGTTTTTTGATACGCATTTGAAGTAGTTAGTGTAATCACTGATCGAACTGACTTTACTCGTCTATTGTGAATTGATCTTTTTCAGGCCAGTGTTCGATTTGATCAATCCATTCATGCATCGGACCATCAATCAGCGAGGAGAGACGCTTCTGGTCTTTGCCATTTCGTGTGTTAAATAAGATGGCCCAGTTGATCCGGTCGAGACGTCTCACCAGCAGAGTGGATGTTCCTGAAAGAGATCCCGCGTGCCAATGGTTTGCATTGCCTGCACTATCAATGGGTCTCACCATCCACCCACAAGCATAGTAGGCCGCTTTAGGATTACCATTTGCATCATAACCGGCAAGTCCAGAGGGGCGTTCAAACATTTGTGAAATGGTTGGTGCTTTCAAAATCGGACATTGATCAGTTCTGTCAAAAGCAGCAGCAAATCGTACTAAATCGGGGGCCGATGCAATCCAGGCACCGTGAGAATCCATTGCTTCCAGATACCATGCGCCATAGGGAGATGGTACCCGCTTTGGGTTGTTCTGATCAAATACGGAAGTACCAAGCGAGGGGCTATAATACTTAACTTCATTTTGCTTGCGGTGTTTCAAAAGCGTTTTTCCCATTTTCGTATTTGTTATGTGTAGTGGTGTGAACACGGCCTCTTCAACATACTGTTGATAGGGGTGCTTCGTTACGGCTTCGATGATTCGACCTAGTAAACAATAACCAAAATTTGAGTAGGCGTAACGCTCTCCGGGATTAAAATCGAGAGGCTGCTTGATCATCATTTGAATAATGTCTTCGATTTCCGCAGGAGGCGTTTTGCCAAGTTGCTTTGCGAAATAAACAGAGCGGAACATAGGGTCAAATGAAACACTTCGGTCCCAGCCAGCTGTATGATGTAATAAATGACGAACCGTAATCTCTTTCAGTCTCGAATCAACACCTTGTTTGGCGAGCTGTTTCTGATAATCTTTCAAAATGTCAAAGACTTTCGAGTCCAATGACAGTTTTTTTTGCTCGATGAGTTTCATAGTAGCAACCGCAGTAATGGGCTTTGAGATGCTGGCAATTCGGAACATGTTGTCGGGCTGCACAACCTGTTTCAGTTCCTTGTCCGCATACCCAAAACCACGGGCATAGACGAGTCGACCACGATAACTGACTGCGATGGAGGCTCCTGGAGGATGGTGTTCCAGAAGAAATTCCTTGATGGAAGTATCGAGGGAAGAGAGTTCTTTCTGATCTAATCCTGAGATCGGAATTTCGTCTGCTGTGTTCCAGGTTGGGAGGGAAAGTTCCTGGTTTGGCTCAGGCTGTTCCCAGATTGTAGTGAAATAAGGCTTGTTGTTAACGCGATATCCATCGATGTTAGCTAATTGGTATTTGTCGGCTTTCATTTTTTTTACCGTCTTATGAAAGTCAGCTAACGATAAATGGAATTGCGCAATCCAGGCAGGGTCAGTCTCTTTTAGCCAGAGCGCGTGATAAAACGGTTTCTCGTTGACTGTGAATCCACAGAGATCTGAGAGACGAAATCCGCGAGAAGCAAAATCTGACAGTACCTTGGGAAAATCAGTGATGGGAATATTGCAGGTTGCTTCCCAGGCTGTTTTTGTTTGTTTGGTCCAGATACCTGCATGCATGGGTTGGTTTTTCAGCGTGTAGCCATCCATTTTGACGGGGGCGTAACCTTGCTGTTTTAATTCTTCTAATGTTGTCTGTAGTTTTTGATCTGTTAAGGAATGCCTCAGAATGTGATCAGCTTGATATAACTTTTCCCATATTACGGCGAATCGAGATGTCCCTTTTTTTTCATAGCCACTGATGGCAACAGGTTGAAATCCCTCTGCGGCGTATTGTCTTACTTTTTCATCAAGTTTCTGTTTGGTCAAACCATGATGTGATTTTCTCTCTCTCTGGTTTCGTCGTCTGATGCTGAGGGCAGCAAAGCGATCTCCTTTTTTACCAGGGTATACGCTGGCATCTAATAGAGAGTAGCCCTGTTTGGCTGATCGTGTGATGTGGTTCTGATAATTATTTGCTGTTAAGTTCAACTGAATTTCAACCTCTTCAGCAAATAAAGAGTTTGTCATGAATGTCAGAGCCAGAAGCAGCGATGTTTTGTATTTCATGGTGTTTTCCAAAGTTGGTGTCATGATCAAGATGAACCGTTAATAAGATGATAGATGGGACTTGAGTGTGACATCAAGGATAATCTTTGATCAAGTGACCTGCTTTTTATCTTCGAGTTCTTTATTATTGTACTAGTGATTAAGAGTTTTCAAGTTCAAGACTTTCGTATGTCAGACGAGGATGTTGATGAAATTTCAAGTTTTTTTCCACACGGCAATCGCTTTTAGTTTTTTGATCACTTCTCAGATAATGATGGCTGCTGATCCTGTATTGATTGCACACCGGGGATTGTTACGGCATGCCCCTGAAAATACCTTACCGGCTTTTCGTGCCTGTCTGGATTTGAGGATTGGTTTTGAACTTGATATTCGTACAACAAAAGATGGTGAGTTAGTCATTATCCATGATGATAGCCTGGCACGAACAACGAATGGGGGAGCAAGGTCAATCCAAAATATTACATGGGCCGATGCGCAGCAACTTGATGCTGGGAGTTGGTTTGATCCTTTTTTTTCTGAGACACGGATTCCCTCATTGGAACAAACACTTCAATTGATCAAAGCTAGAAAAAAAGATAGTACGATCATCGCTCTTAATATCAAGCAGGTGAATTTCAAAGGGGAAAAGAAGCTCGTTGATTTGATTGAAAAATATGCTCTATTTGATGATTGTTTTGCCTTCGACCAAAGTGCAGCAATGAGCAAGCGTCTGAAGCAGTTGAATCCTGGTCTTCGGATTGGTCAGAACGTGAACCGAAAGAGTATCGATGCTCGTTTACAGGAGAATTTGCTGGATGTTTTTCTGCTTACTTATATTCCTGAAAAAGCGGAAGTGGATCATCTCAGAAAACAGGGAAAACAGATTCTTTTTAATTTTGCAGGGTCTGGTGAGGCGCGTCAGAACCCTGTTGTTTGGAATCAAGTACGAACTGCTGGAATCGATGGGATGTTGACGGACTATCCTTTGGAGTGTCGTCAGGTTTGGAGAGACGTTGATCAGGATGCGGAAAAATAACAGAATGCATTCAAATAATTGTCATTTCTGATTAGGTAGTATCTCAATATTTTTTATCCCTGTTGCTTTGAATCTCCAGGGAACGGAATCTCGGTTTTTGTAAACGTCCTTGTCTCTCGGAATGGCATGGAGTCCACTTAAGGCGTATGAGAGATCCGCATTGAAGGATCGGATCCGTTGATTTCCATACATGCCTCCTTCAAACAGAAATTCGACATAACCGATGAAAGGGAGATGTTTCGAGAAGAAGTCAGGTTGCTGCTTCAAAATCCAGTCGACCGCTGCTTCCTCATCACTTTTCCAGGGAACATCCTGTTTCGAATATTCGGAAAGTAAAAGTCCATATGGATGTCTCGCACGATTAGGGACAGTCAGTCTGCCAGAGAAGTGCCTTCCTGATTTTTTCGGAGGATTTTGACCAAGATCGGTAGACTGTAATTCCTGCCAGGTCGACCAGTGTTTCATGTCGGGAGAATACCGCGCAAAAACCCGTCCTGCGTAAGGAGTCGATTTTTGACCATTGGGCAAAATGAATTCTTTAGGTTTTGGATCAATGGTGACTTGCAGAGAGATCGAAGTCGCAGTTCTCCACGACAAGCCAACGGCCAGTGGTTTCGTTTGAATCCATCCATCTAC
The DNA here is from genome assembly GCF_007748175.1 of Gimesia aquarii. NCBI lineage: Bacteria > Pseudomonadati > Planctomycetota > Planctomycetia > Planctomycetales > Planctomycetaceae > Gimesia > Gimesia aquarii. The sequence goes on along the minus strand of NZ_CP037422.1, from coordinate 3,987,883 downwards.
GGAAGCATTGGCTGGTCCGTCCCATCCGAGTCCTTCATCGGTTATCGATAATTTATTGGCAGGAGACCAACTGGCTTTAGCCGAGGCGTCTTTAGGATTCGTAAAGTCGATTTTAAGTGACTTAAACTCAACAATGACTGCCGCATGAGAGACAGAGGTCGCCAGCAGAGTACAGACAATAAGCAAACAAACAGTTGTGGAAGTCGTAAGTCTGGGCATGATTTCTGATAGCCTCTCTAATATGAAACAAATAACAAGACTGTTTCATATTAGAGATTAATACTCCTGAAAAAGTTCCTAAAATCTCTTCGATTCGCTCTCCTGTCAAAAAATGTGACTGGGATATCAGGCCTCTCTACTTGTGTGCAAAGGCATGGGCGATCAGTGACTGATCAAATTGTTGTGGGACTTCATCTTCTGCGGCAAACATATAAAGTGCTGCGATGAGAATAGAATGAATGGCTGATGAAACGAGCGAGATTAACAAGATTAATATCAGTCCGATGACCATGAAGATGCTTCCCATGACGACATTTCCTGACGCAATGACAAAGCCACCAGAAACTATAAGCAAGATGACTGGAATCATCACGAGAAAGACAATCATGCCGATCCCAAAATTGGCAACGAGAGACTCTCCCCAAGTTTCACGAAGAATCCCGACGGAACGTTTCATGGCTTCAAAGGGATTTTTCTTTTCCACAACCAGAACAGGGATAACGAAGTAGGTCGTAATTGACCAGGCCATGCCGAGCAGGCCAGCAACAAACTGTCCCATTTTTTCGGAGCGGGATTCGATCATTTTTAAGATGAACCCTACTGTGGCACTCACCAGTGCCCATCCTGCAATTTGTGGCAGTCGATTCATCGCAGCTCGGAATCCGTCGCCAACGGTTGGATTTCCTCCTTTCAGTCGAATAATCGCACATGCCATCAAACCTGAATTAAAAAAGATGATGACGAAGTAATTCACGAAATAAAATGCAAAGAGAATCGCATACGCGATCGGATCATGGGGGACCTGCTGATCATTCATGATCACATTGATATATTTACTGTTCCAGAGAGGTGCCGCAAAACTACCAAGTACCAACAAACAGGAAAAGCCACTCATGAGTGGGAATAGAAGTAGCTCTTTATCCAGCATCAAAACACGATAGCTTTGTTTCGTTAATTCCCATCCATTGGCGATACGAGTAAACATAATCTGCGATCTTTCTGAGATTCATATTTCATTAATGTAACAGGCTGCGTCTGTGTCATGGGCTGGCCCATCTGTTTCAGGTTGTTGACGTTTTATAACAGAAAGGAACGAAATTGCGAAATCAATTTTTATTCTCATCCAAATTTCATTGATATGGTATGAGAGTTCAACGTTATGATTTCGTTTCCGGGAGCATCAGTAATAGAGCAACTGTTGCCCAACTACCGGCAGTAACTGAAATAAATTGATCTTTGTTATGCGGGTAACCGGTCTCGAAATAAGTTTGAAAAGGTTTTGCCCGGCTGATGATATGCCAGGAACCATCTGGGAGCTGAGAGTCTAGGAGATATGCAATCCCTCGTATAATTACGGAATCATCTGTTGGAACTTGTCCGGAACGCAATAGTGCGACGAGTACGGTTCCGGTGGCATACGCGTCACTGTTCATACTGGGGAGTTGCGACCATCCTCCGTCTTCGTTTTGCAATTGAATCAATTCTCTGATCGAGGTCTTGACGATTGATTCTTCTACGTCCAGATAGAGATAGGATCGCAGTTGAAACACCCGTTCTTCTGTTGAATCTGGTTTTAACTTGAGCAGCCATTGTTGTGCCTGTTTGATGCGTGTTTCAATGAGAGGAGACTGATCTTCAGTGCCATAAGTTTTCAGTGCACGAATCACAAAATAATTCGTATTGGTATCACTGGACATGGAAGGGGGGCGGGTGGAATTTCGAATCCAGTGCACTTTGTCTTTGTTTCGCTCTAATAGATAGCTTGTGACAGCTGAAGTGATTGTATTTGGTTTATAATCTGACAGTTCGAGCGCCCAAAGGGCATAACTAGCAGTATCGGGACCGCCACCTTGTCCTTTCCCGGAATGATAGTTTTTCAATCCTCGTTTGAGGTGAGCGACTGTATGATCAACCTGCAACTGAAAGTTGGCTTCGTCAATGGTAAAGCCGCGTTTCTTTGCTTCAGCTAGCACTAGCACTGCCATTGCCTGATTATGACAGGTAAAGCATTTTCGCTCGCGCGCAGAGCCAGCAGATGCCTTTTCAATAAGAGGAATCGATTTCTGTATTGCAGTTTTGATTGCTGAGGGACTGACTGTTTTGTCTCCCGCCAGGAGTGAGGGAGATAAGTTACATATCAGAGAAAACAGTAATGTGACGATTAAGCTTCTGCCCATCTTGACCTCGTCGTGTTATTGATTTCGAGTCTGGATCTTGATCTGGGAATACCAAAACCGTTTTCATTTTAACCATTCGGTAGATTGAGAAGCCAGTTTCTTATCCAGTATTTAATCTGAATCAAATTGACTTTTGTTAAGTCGTTGTGGCTGTTTCCTTAGGAGCCCGCTCTGGAGTCTGGATATGTTCGGGCAGGAAGCCGAGGCCAATGATTTTGCCTGCTTTTTGTCTGAGAAGAGGAGCGAACAAACCTGCTACTTTTCGAAACCCCCAGGAAATTGAGACCGGTCTACCGGCTGGTGTCTGTTTACCAAAGAGCCGTTGGTGAGCGAAAACCTGCATTCGTTGCGTTTTGAGTGCTGGTGCCTCACGCCGGAGTTGCACCTGTTTCAGGTCATCGAGTGTGACATTACCTTTATAGAGCTTGTCGGCAAGCAAGTTTGCAGTAGCGACTGCATCTTGTACTGCCAGATTTACACCGACTCCACCAACGGGAGACATCGCGTGTGCTGCGTCTCCTATAAACAGCAATCCTGGTTGCGCCCAATTGGTAATATGGTTTAATTGAACACTCAGCAGTCGCACCTGATTCCAGTCAACAATCTCTGCGATTCCCTCCGCCAGATGCGGAAGCATGTCAGTAACCTTGTTTCGAAATTCTTCAAGTCCTTCCTGTTTCAGTTCATCGAAATAACCTTTGTGAATGATCATTCCCGTTTGAAAGTAGTCTCCACGATCAATCGTGACCAGCATTCGACCATTTTTGATACGTCCCAGCGTATGATCGATTGAGTCACCTGATTTTTTGATTCGAAACCAGAGCACATCGATGGGAATTCCCTTTTCAACAATTTTCACTCCCGCGTCGATGCGCATTTGAGAACCTCGTCCATCGGCGCCCACAATGAGGTTGGCATGGATTTCATATTCTCCATTAACACCATTTACCTTCACTCCTGTAATCTGATCACCTTGACGAATCAGGTCTGTTGCCTGAGCTTGCATGTGAACTTGAAAGTTGGGATATTTGCTGGCATGTTCGGCGATGAGATTGAGAAAATCCCATTGCGGAGCAAATGTGATAAATTTGCATTTGGTGGGCAGATGAGTAAAGTAAGGCCCTTCAATTTGCTTACCTTCGAGATTAAGTGCGAGTGAATCAAAGTGCTTATCCGCAATTTGGAGAAATTCCTCAAGAATGCCCAATTCATGCATTAACTCTAGAGTCGAGGGATGAATCGTGTCACCGCGGAAATCGCGTAAGAAATCTTGATGCTTCTCTAACACAATCACTTCAACGCCGGCTCGTCCCAGCAGATAACCCAAGAAGAGGCCGGCAGGACCACCGCCGACAACACAGCAGCGAGTTGTTAGCTTGTCTCCAGCTTGCGGCGGATGAAATTCACTCACGGCCCGTTACCTCCTGTAAAGCTGACGTTTTGAACTCAGTTTCAGAGACGATACAAAAGTGTAGGTGATACAGGATGAGCACACAAGATGAATTTACGTTACTGCTTTTGATAATCGTCTCTCGATGTATGAATTGAAAAAAATGAATTGAGGTTCAACCAAACGACTCTATTCTTTTTCGTTCGAATCAGTTTGATTTTTCTTTGATTCCGAATCCTCACTCGTTTTACGTTTAATAAGACGACGGGACAATATGACGATGACAAACAGAATCATCAAACTTCCGACGATTTCGGTGGTACCATCCATTTGTATTTCTCACAGTTCTGGAAAAGTCGTTTCGATGTTAAAAATGCTAAAATGATATTATTGTGGATTTCGAATCAGCACCACTACCGAACGCCCCTGGACATTGTATTGGGCCGTCGAAAGGGGCTTGGCTTCTTCAAGTTCGAGAATGTCTTGCGGGTTGGGAAGCGATGTATCGACGATGCGTTTCCAATCACTGGGTGTTCCTTCATGAATTCCGAATGCGCCGGGTGTGGGTGCGGCGTTAATCATAACATAAATATCATTGTCCTTTTCTTCCGCTCCCTGTAGGCAAAACGCCAGGGCCTTTGAAGCGGTTGAGAGGTCAACATCGCGAGCCTTTCCATACCAGTGTATATCTTCGCGCCAGAAATGAGAACGACACAATGATGAATGTGATTTGCGAAACGCAATGATTCGCTTCACAAAACGGAATATATCGCGATGGGTATCCAGTCGGCTCCAGTCAAGCCAGCTTGTTTCGTTGTCTTGATTATAAGGGTTATTATTGCCTCCCTGGGTTTGTAGAAATTCATCTCCCATACGAAACATGGGAGATCCATTTGAAATCATCAGCAGACAGAAGAAGTTTTTGACTTGTTGTTTTCTTAACGTCATGACCTCTGGTGAGACGTCAGCTTCTCCTTCACAGCCACAATTCCAACTATAGTCGTGAGTGCCGTCAGTATTATGATGGCCGTTTGCCCAATTTCGTTTTTCATTATAGGAGACCATATCATACAGTGAAAAACCATCGTGTGATGTAATATAATTCACGCTTTGATAAGGCCTGAGTGCATGCATGCAGTCATCGGGAAATAAATCGGAACTACCATAAAGGCGTGTCATTAAATCGGCAACGTGTCCTTCATCGCCACGCACAAATTGTTGCAGTGTGTCGCGATAGGCGGCATTCCATTGCATCCAGCGATGGCCAGGGAATCGGGATCCAAGTTGAAATCCTCCTCCCGCATCCCACGGCTCTGCAATAAACCTGCGGTCTGCTAAAGATGTATCCGAACCAATCTGTCCGAGTGTGGAGGGATTGGTTTCTTCAATACTACCATCAGTTTTTCTGGTCAGGATACTGGCTAAGTCAAAGCGAAAGCCGTCGACATGCATCTCTTTTGCCCAGAAATGCAGGCTGTCAACAATCAGTTTTCTGACAGCGCGATTCGAGGTATGTAGTGTATTACCCGCACCAGAGTAGTTGGCGAACGGAGATTCTGGTTGGCCTGTAAGTGAATAATAGGTTGTATTATCAATGCCTTTGAAGCAATAAGTGGGGCCAGATTCATTTCCTTCACCGGTGTGATTATAAACGACGTCAAGAATGACTTCGATTCCTGCACTATGGAGTGCTTTCACCATTTCACAAAATTCGATGTGTCGTTCACAAGTCTCTTCAGACATGCAAAAACCATCGTGAGCGGCAAAGAAACCGAGCGGCATGTACCCCCAATAATTTCCGTCTTGTGTGTCAAATTGAAAAACCGGCATCAACTCAACGGCTGTGATCCCCAGCTCTTTGAGATACGGGATTTTTTCGATCACACCTGCAAATGTTCCTTGTGCGTCTTCTGAAACTCCGGAATTATCTCGATTTGTAAAACCTCGTACATGCATTTCATAGATAATGAGGTCTGACGTATGATGAATCGGTTCATCATTTTCCCAGTTGAAAACACATTCGATAGACTGTAACACTGAGAGCGGTGCACGTCCCATATTAGGTCCCGGTCTACTGGCGATTTCTCGATCAAAATCAGGAGGGAAGAAAATATTTCGCGAATAAGGATCAAACAATAATTTTTCCGGATCGAAGGCATGCCGTTCAAAAGGTGCTTCTGGTGGAGGCCCGTCGATTTGATAGGCATAATATTTAGCATGCTCGATCTCAACAGCGGAGATACGGCAATGCCAGATTTCTGCGGTCTTGTTGCGGTGCGGCTCAAACTGAAATACAAAAACCGGTTCGTTCAGATTTTCCTCTGTGAAGAATAATAGGGAAACGTGCTCAGCGTGTTTTGAATAGATTGCAAAATTAAACGCATTTTCTGAAGGAATCCAAGTCTCTCCCAGATGGACGGGAGACCCTTCGATTTTATCCCAGTGATCCATGGCTTGTTGTCCGTTTTGAATTCGAGTTTGGCTTTCCAATCAGAGTAACAACGTCAGTCAAAATTTGAGGAAGTGCGAGTCCGCCAGGAGATGCCAGATACTTGGGAGTCCAGACCGGATCAAATTTTTCTTTATAGTTTCGTAATCCTTCAAAGTTGTAGAAATGATCTCCATGGCGAAAAATCAGATCAGCCGTGCGATTCCAGATCGGTGCTAATGGTCGATTTTGAATCCCCGATAATGGTGCCATTCCGAAATTAAACCAGGCATATCCTTGTTGTCTGCCCCATAACATCAATTCAATAAACAGGTATTCCATGACACTCGGAGGTGCATCGGGCAGATATCTCATCAGATCCACTGAAAGCTCTTCTTTGTTGGCGCCTTCCATAACATTGGCGAACGCGATGATTTTACCATGTTGCCTGATAATGGCGATGGGAAAATGATTCAGATAGGTTTCATCAAAAGATCCTAGTGAAAAGGATTTTTCAGTGACATTTTTTTCTTTCAACCAGGCATCAGAAACTAATTTCAGCTCAGGAAGCAGAACTGGAACCTTATCGACAGGAATGATCGAGAATTGACATTGTTCTTGTTCACAATGATTGACTGTTTTGCGAAACTTTCTGTGCCTGGTTCCTGAGAGTTCAAACGATTCCAAAGAAACACGGGCTTCCTCTCCCAGTTTGAGTGTCGTCAGCCCTTGATCAAGATAGATCGAAAGGTTTTCTGCTGACACTTGATAAAAGATGGGCCAGCCATCGAAGCGGTCCACCATTTCGCGAAACTGCCATACTAGCTCCACCTGTTCCGTCTTCGGGCCAACGGGTTCACCCAGTGAAACCCAGGAACGTTTTTGCACTACATACATAATGAACGCTGTATGTTGATCATTAACCAATAGGGATTTATCTCCCATAAATGCCAGGTAGGCAGACGTTTTTGTTGATGATTTCACAATTTGTGTGACAATGCTCAGTTCGTTTTCAGAAGGGGGTAGAGACCGTGGTCTATGGGCGGCAATTAGTTTGGACAGCGCAAATAACAGTAAGAAAATGACGGCACCAATGCTGCCGCGCATAAAACGGGAAGCGTTTCCTTTAAACGTAAACATCCACCATAGTTCGTTTGAGTACTCAATATGCTTATAGGCAAACATGCCGATCCAGATTGAGCAGGCCATGATTACGAGAATCGTACAAATCCAGCTAAGTTGGAATCGTTCGTGGATCAGTGCTCCCTTGCGATAAAACTGCTTACGACTCGCTAGCAAAGCCAACAGAATCACTGCCAGGAGTGTCGCTTCCTCGTAATCAAATCCCTTTAATAACGAAACAATGATTCCCACGCCTAATAAAAGCGTGATGAGCCACCAGGCAGAATCGAGTCTGCGTTGAAGACCTCGGGAAAGAACAAGCAAAGCGGCACCTGTCAGACTGCCAATAAAGTGAGAGACCTCAATCAATGGTAAGGGTATGGTATGGTGTAAAGGTCCAATCCGCGCAGTGACAGTGGGAGTTGCTCCTGAGAAAAGGAGAATGGCGCCTGCCAGTAGAGTTGACCAGGAGAGAACCATTGGGGCGATGGAAACCGACCAGCGATTGACCTCTTTGACGAACCGTGTTGCCAGCCCACGGTTGAGGGAAAGCTCATGCAGTGCTAACAGAATAAGTGCTCCAAACAGAGGGAGCAGATAATAGATGACACGAAAAACTAACAAACCAGCTAAAATCGTAGCCGATGATTGTGAGGCTACGAGAGTGAGGATCACTAATTCGAATACACCCACACCACCGGGAACATGTGAGAGCACAACTGTGACCGTTGCCATCAGAAAGATTCCCAGGAATTCGACGTAACCCACTGATAAGTCGGGTGCTAAAATCGTATAGAGGATCATGCCTACGAGTACAAGGTCTGCAGCGGAAACAGTCAGCTGTAGAATTGTCATTCCCGTTTTGGGTAATTGTATTTTGATCCCTTTGATCACGATTGGTGATTTACGGATTAATGTAAGAGAGGTGTAGCAGACAGCAGTCGCCAGAAGTATGTAGCCCAGAGGTTGGACATTACTGAAGGGAAGATGTAGTGAATCGGGAATCGGGAACGGTTGTGCGATAAATACAACACCAGCCAGAGCAAATACGCCGACCCAATACGTGGTCCCTAGCATGATTATGAGTTGCAGGATCTCGACAGCCGATAGCCCCCAGGCCGAATAGAGCCGGTAGCGCACTGAGGTTCCGCCGAGTAACGCACCAAAGTTATAACTGGTGGCAAAACCGGTAAACGAGGCGAGAGAAATCTTGTTGAATGGGAGGGGATGTTGAATGGCTCGAATTGCCAAATAGTCATATCCGATGAGAATCAGATAATTAAAAACAGTTAACCCGGCCGCGGCCCAGAGACGCCAGGTCGGGATGTGTAAGACGGCAGCACGAATCTCGTGAATGTTGTAGTGCTTCAATTCCTTTGAGAGTAACCAGATTGCTCCCATAAAAATCGCAATCACGAATAGGGGAGCTAGTTTTTTGAGGTAATGAAGCATGAACGGTTCTTAAAGATAAAAGGCACGTGATACCGTAAAATTGAATAAGGAGATTGACGTATCAATTTCTGTGCATTTATTGAAAATCAAAAAATGTACGAACGAGAGATCTCGTTCATGTTAAATTCTTTGTATTTGAAAGAGTTTCCATCAAAAACGAAATAAGAGTAATGTAAAAATATTTATCTAAATTCTTTTTTTTGTGTAGTTGTTCGGTAAAGATTCCGTTAAGGAAGACGGCACATGAATTTTCTGAAAGAGATCATAAATAATGCGTGCAATATTGAATAGCCGCGAATAGAATGAAACTTAACGACAGTTGGTACTTAAAGTGCCGTTTATCTCTCTCACATAAAAATCTAATTTCTACACCATTTCTGAAAGACATCAGAATGAAGATCCCCAAAGACAAAACTCCTTTTTGTTTTACAATTCCATTTTTCACGCTGCTGTTTATTTTTAACAGTTCTAACTTGTTTGCTCAGTTTCAAAGGTCTCCTTTAGCAGAGAATTTGGGAGTGACATCACCCCCCTCTCAACCTACTCCACAAACAACAGATCTTAAACGAGCCATTCAAAATTTATCCACAGCCTTTAAAAATGCATTCGACCAGGGAAATGCCAAGGCTGTTGCCAGCTTTTGGTCTCCTGAGGGTGAATATATTGATGCTAATGGATTGCGACTGGTAGGACGTCCTGCGATTGAAAAAGCATATGAGACCTACTTTAAACAAAATAAGAATGCAAAAATTCAGATCGCCGTTGATTCCGTTCGTCAGATTGGTAACAACCTGGCAATTGAAGAAGGACGTACGGCTGTTACGGTTCCGAATTCTGCTCCGGATTTAAGCCAGTATACGGCAACGTATGTCAAAAGTGATGGAAAATGGAAAATGGTCAGCGTGAAAGAGTCCAGTATGACCGTTTCTTCTGCACATTCGGGGCTAAAAGATTTGGAATGGATTATAGGTACCTGGGTCGTTGAAGACCAGCGGCTTGCACTGGCAACGACGTACCAATGGTTACCAGGTAAAAAATTTGTTGAACGGACTTTTTCCGCAAACGTAAAAGGTTCCTCAAAACCCATTGGAAAACAGATTATTGGAATGGACCCTCTCAGTGGCCATCTAATGTCTTGGACATTTAATTCTGATGGGAGTCATGCCGTTGGAATTTGGACCGCTATCGATAATGGTTGGGTAATTGAATCGCGGGGTGTTACCAGTAACGGAAAGATTACAACTGCTGATAACATTCTAACAAAAATAGATAACAATGGCTGCCGCTGGCAATCGGTCAATCGGACTGTGAATGGAGTCGAAATGCCGGATGCACTTGAGGTGGTTTCAAAACGAAAATAACGATCTGAATTAACTTACAAATATCGTTTGTAAAAAATTAAATATAGGAACAAGTATTATGAGACTTTTCATCAGCTTCCTTGCAATTACGGCAGTCTTCTTCTTCTCGCAGGAACAATCTATTACCTGGGCGAGAGGCTTTGGGGGAGGCGGTTTTCACGGAGGTGGAGGCTTTGGCGGCGGTGGGTTCCGCGGTGGCGGTGGTTTTAGTGGCGGTGGCTTCGGTGGTTATGGTGGAGGTGGCTTTCGACCTTCTGTAGGCGGTTATGGTGGTGGCTTTAATAGTGGGCGATTCGCAAATTATGGAAGTCGCTTTGATCAGCCCAGTCGGTTCAATGACAACACCGGGTTTAATCAAAATTTTATGAATCAAGCCAGATCATTTGAGCAATCCCGAGGAGATGGTTTCAATCGATTAAATAATGGTAATTTTAACAGAGGAGATTTTAATCGGCTTGGTGGGAATGGTGTGATTAGTCCTCGTACAGATGGCCATCTTGATGTCGGTAACATGAATTTCAATCAAAGACCAACTCGCCAGGGCCTGGATAACTTTCTCGGACTGCCCTCGGATGCAGGTCATCATACCGTAACAAATTTTCATCCTTACGTTCAGGACTTTACTGGACGTAACACCGTGAATCGATCAATTGATTCTGGTTCTGCCTCCGGAAAAGTTATTCATGGGCCTGGTGGCGGAATTGCAGCCGGTGGTAGTTACACGGGACCACGCGGAAATACGATTTCAGGTGGAGGCGCCATCGGACCAGATGGAGGTCATGCCGCTGGTGTCAAAGTTGATGGTAAAGGTGGCGGCAAGGGAGGTGCCGGGCGCATCGTTGGTCCAGGTGGTGCTTCTGCCGCTGGTGGACGCATTGTTGGTCCTAATGGAGGACGTGCCGCCGGTGGTGTGGTACACGGACGCGGTGGCGGAACAACGGCTGGTGGATTTATTCGGGGACCCAATGGTGGGTTTGCTGCCGGGTTTGTGCATGTACCACCTTCCACTCGTTATTACCATGCCGTTGTGATTCGAGGTGGTTTTTATGGTTACGGGATGTATTATCCTGGCTGGTATGCAGCCAATCCGGGAGTCTGGTATGCCTCCACTTGGCCTCCCGGGTATGCCTGGACCGTCTCAACCTGGGATGCCATTCTGGCCTGGTTAGCTTGGGAGAATATGCAGGCACTTTATTATGACTATGGAAATAACGTGCTCTATCGTGATGGCAACGTGTATGTGAATAACAAAGATGTCGGTACTTCAGAGCAATATACCCAGCAGGCCAGTCAGTTGGCAGCGACCGGTGCAGACGCTGATGCTACCGAACAGGAGAAATGGATGCCGTTGGGTGTGTTTGCACTTTCTCAGAGTGGTCAAACCAAATCTGATTCTGTAGTGGAACTGGCTGTAAACAAGCAGGGTATTATCAGAGGGAACTTTACCAACGAAAAAACGAAAAAAACACAACAGGTTCAGGGTTCCGTTGATAAGAAAACTCAACGTGTTGCCTGGACTGTAGGAAATGATAAAAATACGATCTATGATACGGGGGTTTATAATCTGACCAAAGAGGAAGCACCGTTGCTGGTTCATATTGGCAAAGATGAAACGCAACAATGGCTGATGGTCAGGCTTGATCAGAAAGATAAAGGGAAAAAGCCGACTGTTAGTGAATAGCTTCGCCCAATTCACTCACAGAACACTCTTGTTTTGAATCACGAAATAACAGAGTTGGACTTCACTGACCAACTCTGTTTTTTTTCGCTTATGCAAATGGTTTACTTTGCTAATGGAGCCAGATAATCAATTCGATAATCTTTGGGGAAGGGGAGTACAAAGTTTTCTTTCGCCCAGACATTCCACTTTTGCGCCATTTGCTTTGTGAGATCAGGATATTGTTGAGCTAAGTTGTTTAATTCAGTACGGTCTTGAGAAATATCATAGAGTTCCCAGGGTTCTCCACGTAGGGCAGAGAGTTTCCAGCGTCCTTCACGAAGGGCTCGATTCCCTTGATGCTCAAAGTAAAGTGTACGTGCTGTTTGTTTCTGTCCCTTGACCAGCGGCATCAAACTTTGTCCCGGCAGTGGCAGCGTGGCGTGACCATCCCACTGAGAGGGATAGCTGACCTGTGCAGCCTCTAACAGGGTGGGAGCAATATCAATGATGTGGGCTGGATTTGATCTGATCGTTCCCGTCTGTTGTACTTGGGCGGGCCAATGTACGATACCCGGCGAGGCGATGCCTCCTTCATGGTTGTAATGTTTGTAGAGACGCCATGGTGTATTAGAGGCATTTGCCCAACCTGACCCTACGCTATGGTGGGTGTCCGGGCCTCCCATTTTGTCGAGTTGGTTTCCCCAATAGAGTGTGTTATTGCGGCTGGACTTGATGTCAAATCCATGAGGGTCCCATTCAGCACAGGCACCATTGTCAGAAGTGAAAATAATCAGAGTATTTTCAAGTTCGTTATTTTGACGCAGGCTGGTTAAGACACGACCAATGTTTCGATCCATACGGTCAACCATCGCAGCAAAAATGGCCATACGACGCGCTAAGTCACCACGACGGTCAGTGGGTAATGAATCCCAGGCCGGATTGACGCGCGATTCTGACTCGCCCCAATCCCAATAGCGTGATCGTGGAGACAGTTTTGTATTCTGTGGGACAATACCCAGAGATTTCATACGAGCAAGCCGTTGTTTGCGCACTTGATCCCAGCCGATATGATAGCGATCTGCATATTTAAGAATGTCCTCCTTTGGAGCATGTAACGGGAAGTGCGGCGCATTATAGGCCAGATATAAAAACCAAGGTTGATCGGGAGTTCGTCTGCCCATATGCATGAAGTCAATTGCATAATCAGTCACGGCATCGGTACCGTAAAATTCACCTTTAGGATAGGTATGCGTTGCTCGTGATGCAGGGAGCCGTGTGAAATGATTGACGTCCCAAAATGTTTTGGCACTGACAAGCGTGCCATAAAATTCTTCAAAACCGAGTTTCGTTGGATCTTCCGTTCCTAAGTGCCATTTACCTGAGAGAAATGTACGATAACCTCCACGTTGCAGAATTTGTGCGATGGTAATGGCTTCATCAGCGATGTGTCCCTGATAGCCTCGCTGATTGAGATTTCTCGTCATATGTCCCAACCCGATGCGGTGCGGGTATTGGCCTGTCATCAGCGAACCACGTGACGGGCAGCAACGCCCTGTGTTATAAAATTGAGTTAATCGAACTCCTTTGGCCGCTAAGGAATCTAAATGAGGAGTTTCAATTTCACCGCCGAAGCAGCCCAAATCACTATAACCCAAATCGTCGGCGACGATTAGAAGAATATTGGGACGTTGTTGTTCGTTCTCAGCGCTCCAGACTTGTCTAGAACAACAGATATCGGTCAGGAATACGGCAACAAAAGCAATGAGTCCCAACTTCAAGTAAGACAGTGCGGAAGAATTCATGGTGATTTTTCTTTCTCATTTTGAAAGAGTACATCTGGGGAGGATTATTTGTTTTTGTCTGACTGTTGCGTAATTAACTGATAATATTCCACGCGGCGGTTGATGTCAAAATTGAGAATGCCTTCTTTGTAAGGAATGGTTTCGTCCAGATCACAGGTGTGAATGATTAATTCGTCTTTATTGGTTTTTGCTACGGCTCGAATTTCTCCCGAGGGGGCGATCACGCAACTTTCCCCGAGTTGTTCTACACCCTCTTCCCACCCCGTCTTAGCCGCTCCTAAAACCCAGGTACCGTTTTGGTAGGCACCTGCCTGCATACTGAGCTGATTATGAAAACCGACCAGTGGATTGAGTTCGGGATATTCCGGGATCTGCAGTGGTGTGTTGTAACCCAGTAAAACGAGTTCGACTCCCTGTAATCCAAGTACACGGTAGGTTTCTGCCCAACGACGGTCATTGCAAATGCACATGCCGATTTTACCGCCAAATGCATTCCAAACCTGAAAGCCAAGATTACCAACATCAAAATAACGCTTTTCCAAATTTTGAAACGGATTTTTTGGTCGATGCTCTCGATGGCCGGGTAGATGAATTTTTCGATGTTTGCCAACAATTCTTGCATCGCGCTCCACAAGTATCGAAGAATTGTATCGGCGGGTTTGTCCCTGCTCGTCGACGATCTCTGCATAACCGAGACAGAAGCCAATCTTGAGACGTTTGGCTTCATCAAATAGCGGCTGTGTAACAGGGCTCGGCATTTCTCGTTCAAAAAACGTGTCGATCTCAGCCTGATCTTCAATGAACCAATGGGGAAAGAATGCAGTCAGGCAGCACTCAGGAAACAGGACTAACTCGCTACCTTGTTGAGCTGCTTCACGTAGTAAGCCGATCAAACGCTCCACAGCGTCAGCTCTTGTTTGTGTGAGAGGAATCGGTCCCATCTGTGCCACAGCAATCGTAATCGGTCTGCTCATTGTCAACTAAGCTCTTTGCGTTTCGGGCTGTTAATCGTATTAGGTGTTTAGATTGCATGATATCAATTTGGGGAAGTGCGTCCATTGAAGGCCCGAACTCTGTGTGATATCGAACTTTCATTGCTACAACAGATTTGGGAGACGCCTGGCCTCATTTCGCAAAAAATATGACGTTGCAAATAATCAACATTATGCGATTTCTCAGTTTGACATGCGGTTTGCGTAAGCTAGGATAGGGTAAATAGGTTGAGTATATTGGCATTGGGGATCCCCTCAAATCGAGAAGCTCAGCAAACGAATTTTCATGCGTGTCGTAATAGAATGAGAAAAGGGTTACTACGATGAATTTGCAGAAATCTATGTCAGGCAAGGGTTTGCTATGCCTTCTCGCGTTGTTTTTGGTGCTGAGCTATGAATCACAGGCTCAAGAAGGTGCTCCTCAGAAGAAGGCGGCTTCAACTGCCCGCCAGAAATATGCGGCTCTGATGAGCGAGGCTCATAAAGCTCACTTAAATCAACATTATTCAAAATATTACAAAGCGACGTTGGGAATTGTGGCGACTGCCGCTTCCGGGCCATTGGCTGCTCATTTGACAAATGGGGCACCCGACTGGTGGACCGGAGTGGGTACGGACCTGGATGGAAATCCTGGATATGGTGTTGTCATTATGCACGTAGCCCCTGGCTCTCCCGCGGATCAAGCAGGGCTGATGAAGTACGATATCATTTTGTCATTCGGTAAACATCGCCTGGCTTCTGTTCGTCAATTAAATGCCTTGCTTGAGAAGGCACAACCTGGTCAGAAGGTTGCCCTGAAAGTCATTCAAGTCGGTGAGCAAGGCGCTGTGAGTGATGTCGAAGTGACACTCGGTTGGGCAGAACGTATTAACGCACCAGCTAACGGGAATCCTTCACGGGTACATACGCCATACTTTCCACCGGCATCAAGCTTTGGAAACGATGATCAATATCTCATCAATCCTAAAGCCCCTTTGAAGTATCAATATGCTGCTCCCTATGAGTATGCTCCCAAATTGAATCAAGCACCTCCTATTGATTTAGGACCAACTCCGCTTCAATAGTGTTTGGGTCAATAATCCAAAAGATCATAATTCACAGGCTATGCACTTTTTTGTGCATAGCCTGTTTTTTTGTTGCAGGCATATTACTCAATCATAAGGTATCTATCCTTATTTGAAGAGTTATGTTTGTGTCTTCAACACGTGAGAACTAATGTGATGTGAGTGAATTTATAGATCAAAAAGATAATAGCAGTTCAGTAAAGCCTGCGGGTATTAATAACGGTGAGATACCGAATTAAGCTTTTGTTCCAGACAATCTAAATGAGTTCGAACTAGCGAAATCAAGCAAGATGTAGTAAGCTGGGATCCAAGATAAAAGTGGAGTTGCCTCGAAGCGAATCGGACGAGATTACAACAAAATGACTAAGGTTAAGAAGCCTGCATTACCTTCAATTGGTTGGCGCGAATGGGTCAAGCTCCCTGATTTGGGGGTGAAATCAATTAAAGCAAAAGTTGACACTGGAGCTCGGTCTTCATCCTTGCACGCATATGATTTGTATCAATTCGAACGTGATGGGGAGAAGTGGATCCGATTTAAACTCCATCCCGTTCAAAGAAGTACGCATGAGATCGTGCAAACAGAAGCAAAAATTCTCGAATTTCGATCTGTTCGCAGTTCCAGTGGCAAAGCGAGTTTAAGGCCTGTAATTGTCACCAATATTGAATTGCTTGGTCTGAGATGGCCGGTTGAGCTAACGCTGGCGAATCGTGATGAAATGGGATTTCGAATGTTATTGGGCCGCGAGGCGTTTCGGCAGCGATTTCTTGTTGATGCAGGGAAATCTTACTATGGTGGGAAACCCCCACGAAAGAAAAAATCAAAGCGAAGGTAGCAGCTACTTTGCTTTTGTATGAATATAGACAGAAAGAGAATCGATGAAACTTGCCATCCTTTCCTGCAGTCCGAGATGTTATAGTACACGGCGACTCCACGAAGCGGCGGAGCAACGAGGTTTTAAGGGTAAAGTTCTCAATACTCTCAAATTTGCAATTGATTTGAAGCAGGCCGAGCCAGATCTTTATTATAATCAAAAGCCGCTTTCTGATTATGATGCCGTACTCCCCCGCATCGGGGCATCGATTACCTATTTTGGTACGGCAGTCGTACGCCAATTTGAGCAAATGGATATCTTTTGTGCCAATTCGTCCGCCGGCATTTCCAATTCACGTGATAAACTTCGTAGCATGCAGATCTTTAGTCGCCATCAGATCGGGATTCCGCAAACAACATTTGTGCGCGATAAAAAGGATGTGTTACCAGCGATTGAGCGTGTTGGAGGCGCACCCGTTGTTATTAAGCTCTTGGAAGGGACACAGGGAATAGGCGTGTTACTTGCTGAGTCGGTAAAGTCTGCTGAAGCTATTATCGAGATGTTGCAAAGCCAAAAACAAAATGTATTAATTCAGAAATTTGTTGCGGAAAGTAAAGGCCGTGATATCCGGGCGTTTGTGGTCGGTGATCGTGTTGTTGCCGCCATGCGCCGCGTTGCTCAGGGACAGGAATTCCGTAGTAATGTCCATCGAGGAGGGCTCACAGAGCAGGTAGAGCTTGATGATGCCTATTGTAAAACTGCAGTACGAGCCGCGCAAATTATGGGTCTGCGTGTGGCGGGTGTTGATATGCTAGAAGGTAAAGATGGTCCTCAGATCATGGAGGTGAATTCATCACCTGGGTTGGAAGGAATTGAACGTTGTACGCAGCTCGATATTGCTGGGGTGATTGTGGATTATATCTCTGCTCAGGTTGACTTTCCGGAAATCGACTTACGCCAGCGATTAACAGTCAGTACTGGATATGGAGTGACTGAAATTCATATTCCAGAAGGGTCACATTATGTTGGCAAAGAAATCAATCAATCCGGATTACGTGATAAGGACATCAATGTGCTCACACTCTATCGAGGGACAACGGTCATCCCCAATCCCCGCTCTAATAGGGAACTAGAATCCGGTGATCGGTTACTTTGCTTCGGCAAACTTGAATTGATGCGTGATTTGATCCCAGCAAAGACGAGACGCAAACGACGACCGAAGGTTCAGGATCTGCCCGAACTACCTGTTGCCGATGAAGTTCTTTCGGAATCACTTAAATCAGCCACTGATACCTAGCAATTGAATTAAAAGGCCAGTGCTACATGACGAAGTCTCGCGAACGGAAGCCCATTGATCAATGGAATGGAGAATCAATTCCAGCTGGGGAATCGCGCGATGTGAAACTCGCTGTGAGCGAGAGCTACAGCAGTATGACGGTTCGGATCCCCATTCATATTCGCCGTGCAAAAGAAGAGGGACCTGTCGTTTTTGTCACCGCGGCTTTACATGGTGATGAAATCAACGGCACGGGAGCAATTCGTGAATTGATTCAAGACTCAGAGTTTCATCTGCTCCGCGGGTCCGTGATTTTTGTGCCAGTTTTGAATCTTTTGGCCTTTGATCGACACTCTCGCTATTTACCTGATCGTCGCGATTTGAATCGTTCCTTTCCAGGTTCCGCAAGCGGCAGTCTGGCAGGTCGCATGGCACGGATCATCTTTGATGAAATCGTTTCACGTTGTGATTTTGGCATTGATTTACACACCGCTTCTGTACGCCGTACCAATTATCCGAATGTGCGAGGGGATATGACAAATCCTGAAGTGCAACGGATTGCGAAAGCCTTTGGTTCCGAAATCATCATGAACGGGAAGGGGCCTGCCGGCGCGTTTCGTCGTGAAGCCTGTAGTAGCGGCTGTCCCACGATTATTATGGAGGGGGGTGAAGTCTGGAAGGTCGAGCCAGGGATTGTCGAATCTGCGACAAGAGGGGTCAGAAATGTGCTTCGCGAACTTGGAATGCTTGACGGTGAACCACAAAGTCCCGATTATCAAGTCGTCGTTAACAAATCGACCTGGGTCCGTGCTGAACGTGGTGGTTTCCTGAAATTTCATGTGAAACCTGGCGACATCGTCGAAAAAGATCAGCCGCTCGCGACGAATACGACACTGCTTGGTCGGGAACGCAGTATGCTTTATTCTCCCTTTAACGCAGTTGTGATTGGCATGACCACTTTGCCTGCCATTAGTCCTGGTGAGCCAATTTGTAATCTAGGAATGCTTCCCAAAGGAACCAAACCATCGCAAATTCGACGTTTCCGTCGGGAGGAAGCTGGACTTGAGGGACAAGTGGTTGAAGAGCTGTCTACCAATTTGGTTGTTGTCGAACCGAGTGAAGAAGTGCATCAACAAAAGCCAAAACATCAAAAGTCTAAGTCAAATTGATATTTCTGTTGCATTTACAGCAAAAAAGTCTCTCTTTACTTTAATCGGTAAAGAGAGACTTTGAATCAATTCACCTGAATGAGTTCTGATTTAGAACTCACCAACGATTTCTCCTGAGTCTTTTGTTCCCAGCGCGCCCCATGTGCCATAAGGACTGGCAGTGTTTGTGCTCGGACTTGGACTGGGCTGACTTAAATCTCCGGTATCAATGTTTTCAGAGATGAAGCGAACAGCGCCATCTGCCATGAGAGCGTGAACCCCTCCAACGTGGCGACTGGAAGGGGCGAGTGCTGCATGGTGGGAGTCAGCGTTACCATCTGGTCCTTCTGCACAAGAAGGACCATTCGGAGGTAGAATTGTTGTAAATCCACAGCGTTCCGCTTGCCCATCCCAAAGTGATGTGCCATGTCTTCCTTTTACATTGGTTCCGGCAACCCAGTTGGCGCCTGAAACTAAAGTCATGCAAGCTCCTGGATTCGTTTGCGGATCTTGTGACATGGCAATCCCCTCAACTCTGGGGCGACCTGCATTACTTGCATTTGGACCATAGTTTGCGCGCACATGTTCGCTCATGGCGATGGTATTACTGGTTCCATCGGTAATGTCTCGAATTCTTGTGCCCACTCGATTCGGAAACATTCCACGCGAAACGGTACCGTCTCTGACCCCTGTTGCAGAGTCACCCATACAAAACACGTAGCTCTGCGCCCGTATCGTCTGTTTATTACGTCCATCAGAGGGACACATCAGCATGGGTAGAGAAACGTTCCAGACACTCCAACCACTCCAGGCATTAGGGCCAAATGGAGGCTGAGCCGAATCCCCTGCAGAAATTTGATTAAATAAAGGGGCTTGATCCATATAAGGCAGGAGTCCCACAAATCCACTGAGACGATTGCTGTTTGTACTAGTACCTCCTTTTCGGAGGACAAACATCCCAAAAACATCGTGGTAATTGTGCAGAGCCAACCCAAGTTGTTTTAAACTATTCTTACAGGTAGATCTACGGGCTGCTTCGCGTGCCTGTTGCACTGCGGGTAATAAGAGGGCAATTAAAATCGCAATAATGGCAATGACGACTAGCAATTCAATCAACGTGAATCCTTTTCGCCTGTCTTTCGATAAACTTTTCACCAAAGGTTCTCCTTATTTCAAAATAGGATCAAACTCTTCTATTTCTTAAATTCTTAAATCAATATAGAAGCTGGAACTTCTCGCTATGTGCATCTTTATCGCATGTGTAAAACTGATTCGTATCGCTGGAAATTTTGTTTGAGGTTAAAAGCGAAATGCAATATTTGAGGAATGCTGCACTCTTAGGTAAGAAAACGCTTCAAGGTCACCTGTCATAATACAAAACTACTAATGCGTGATTAGTAATTAGTAAATAAAATAATGTATTCCTTTTGGGATGTTGTTATCTAAACAGCTTCAGAATCCTAGTTGAATTCCAAGCAATTTCAACTAACATAATCTCTAGATTAATAAATTTTGATGTGCTTTGTGCAAAACATCCTATGGGTGTTGGTTTTAAATTTCTATAGCCCAACTTAATTAAAATTGTTACTAAATTTGTGAGTTCTTAGACAATTGAGGAAGTGAGTTTTTGTAATGCGTAATGATGTGTTAAATCGAATGAAACAAGTAACCAGTTATATTGCTATTAGCTCGATTCTGCTCTTGCAGGGGTGTGGTGGTGCAGAAGATACACGCCCAGCACGAAATGTAGTTTCAGGTGTTGTAACTTATAATGGTACACCCGTTGAAGAAGCAATTGTTGTTTTCCGACCTGCTGAACAAGCAGGGGGACAGACTGCCAATGGTCGAACTAATGCAGAAGGTGCTTTTACAATGGGGACCTTTGAAGGAACTGATGGTGTCGTCGCAGGAGATTACAAAGTGATGATCTCCAAGATGGAAACAACGGGTTCAAGCGATGCTCTGCCTGAAGATGATCCCAATTATGATCCTAATCCCAAGCCAGAGCCACCTCCCAAAAATCTTCTTCCCGAGAAATATGCCAGTGTAGATACCTCAGGATTAACAGTGTCAGTTAAGGATGGGGAAGATAAGAAAGATCTGAAGTTCGAGCTAACTGATTAGTACATTGAGAGTGACAAACTGAAAACGTCCGGTTTTCTTTTATGGATCCTGTAATGCAAATTCCAGTGATTGAAGGCATTATTGATCGCCGCATCCTGGCGAATTATCGTATCGATCCTGATGTGATGTCTCGTGTCTTGCCAGCCCTTTTTCGTCCGAAACTGATTCATGGATCTGCGATTGGCGGTGTCTGCTTGATTCGTCTCAAAAATGTGCGCCCTCGGTTCTTGCCTTTTTCATGTGGCATTCGTTCTGAAAATGCGGCCCATCGTTTTGCGGTGGAATGGGATTCCGATGGTCAGACGCATGAGGGAGTCTTCGTGAATCGTCGCGATACCGATTCCTGTCTGAATGCATTGGCGGGGGGACGAATCTTTCCAGGTACGCATCATCATGCAGCCTTTTCGGTGGCGGAATCAGAAGATCATTTCTCAGTAGAAATGCAAAGCAAAGATGGTGAAGCGCATATGAAAGTGGTCGGTTCGATCACAGACCATCTACCTGAGACTTCTGTGTTTCCTTCCTTAGCGGCTGCTTCCGATTTTTTTGAGCAAGGCTCGCTCGGATATTCGGCCAGTGATGCCGAAGGCCACTATGATGGGTTGGAATTACGATGTCAGGATTGGGCCGCAGAGCCACTCCGCGTAGAAAGTATAGCATCCAGTTTTTTTGATGACTCTGATCGCTTTCCAGAAGGTTCGGTAGAGTTTGATTGCGCTTTACTCATGCGCGGCGTTCAGCATGAATGGCATAGTCGACAGGATTTATGCTGTCCTGTGACAGTTGAAACATAGTTTTGTCATTTTTCTTCCCTGAATGCAGTCCTCAAGTCAGTTTCATTATCATTCTGGATCAAAGCATATGTCAGAAGAGATCGAAAAGATAGAAAAACAACTCAAAACGATTGCGATTCTCTATTTTGTTTTCGCTGGTTTTACGTTTTTGATGCTTCTGTTTCTGCCACTGCATTACAAAATGATGAGTTTGGTTTCCACTATGGAATTTCCAGTCCGAGAAGGAGAGCCAGATCCTGCGAAAATGTTTGCACCCATGATGGATGTGATGATCTACATGTATCTTGTGATAGGGATTTTAGGAATTATTTTTGCTGGAGTGACACTTTTTACGGGCCTATTTCTATTTCAGAAAAAGAACCGTCTCTTCTGTATCATTGGAGCGGCCATTAGTTGCCTGTCTTTTCCGTTAGGGACAGCACTTGGTATCTGGACTTTACTGATTCTGTTTGATAACAAAACAAAGCCGCTTTTTGAAGGATCAGCAGATTTGAATGAGGCAGATTTTCTGTCTTGAGTCATATGAGAATTATCGGATTGAAAGAGATCGCTGAGAGACAATTTTGTGGTTCAATATGATCGTTTCTTGACTAGGACTTTATTTCGGGTGATAATGAACAAATTAAAGTAAGCTTACTTTCTGCATACCCGGCGATCCTCATCAATTTCTTTCCTAAGAGATTTCACAGTGCAAAAAAAGAAGTTACGACACTTAATGAATTGCGAAGGAGTCTCGCGTCGTAGCTTTGTGCAGGCAGGATTGCTCGGAGCAGGGGGGCTGGGGATAGCCGATCTGCTCAAACTTAAAGCAGAAGGGGCAATTAACCAGAGGCAGCAAGACACAAACGTGATTCTGTTCTGGTTAAGTGGAGGCCCCGGTCATATGGAGACCTGGGACCCCAAACCGGAGGCCCCTTCAGATTACCGCGGTCCGTTTGAATCAATAGCAACAAGTCTGGCTGGCGTTTCATTCGGCGAGTTGATGCCTGAGCAGGCAAAACTAGCTGATCATCTCGCCGTATTGCGAACAGTGAATCACGGATCGGGCGATCATACCAAAGGGAACCATTGGATGTTAACCGGCTTTGAGGGGCCTGCATTCAATGCACCAGACAATCGTGTGCAAAGACGGCCTTCGATGGGTTCTGCCGCTGCGTTTTTGCGCGGTGCCAATCAAAAGGGGATACCACCTTATGTGGGTGTGCCGCATTTACGTGGGGGAACTGATAATCTCTTTCACTATTCTTCTTACATTGGAGGTGGGAGTAATCCGTTTATTGTCAATTCCGATCCCAACACTTCACAGTTTGGTGTCAAAAATCTGACATTAGCAAGAGGTTTGACTTTAGACAGATTGAGGAATCGTCAAAAACTGCTGGGCTCACTTGACGTTTTGCCTCGTTCTCACGAAAAGTCAATTCGTGATCTCGATGAACATCAACAGAAAGCCTTCACACTGCTCTCTTCAAAAGGTGTGCGATCAGCATTTGATATTTCTGCAGAACCAGATGCACTCCGTGACAGTTACGGCAGACATACTTTTGGGCAAAGTGCATTGCTGGCGCGTAGACTGATCGAACATGGAGTCACATTCGTCACGGTGAACTGTGTTCCCTGGGATCACCACGGATCCGCTGGCCGTTATAAAACAGAAGAGGGAGCGCACAAATTAATTCCTCCGCTTGATGCCGCCATTGCAGGGCTCGTGCGAGACTTGATGGATCGTGGCTTATACGAGAAAACCCTGGTCGTCGCGATGGGAGAGTTTGGTCGCACGCCTCGCATGAATCGCTACGCCGGTCGTGATCATTGGGGGAGAACCTTCAGTGTGCTGATGGGGTGCGGTGGTATGAAAATGGGGCAGGTTGTAGGACGCTCCAGTGCTCGCGGCGAACATGTGGTCGAACGTCCTGTCACTCCCCAAGACGTCGCGGCAACCGTTTATCGACATTTGGGAATCGATTCACAACGGGTTGTCATTCATGATCGCCTGGACCGACCGATGCCTTTGCTTGATACTGGTGAACCGGTTGCTGAGTTGTTCGGCTGAAATTTACTGCAACTGCTTTCGTGCTTGCAACGAGTTCTCTTCACGTGAATCAGCTTCTTGAATAAAAAAGCGCGTTGTGCGATTCACTCTTCAAGTTCTTACTGCCTCTAACAATCTATACCGAGAGTTGTCTTGGCAGCAGAATCTGTTAGACAAGTGCTGGACTTAAGTCTTGTGAATTGCGACTGCGCTGCCTGCGTATTATTAGTATGCTCGCACACAAAACTTTGATAAGTGGATCAGGTTGTATTGTTTTTGCTTCACATATGCCAACCGGAAAGATGCAAATAGAACAAACACATATCTGTCTGGAGTCATCAACCGTTAAAAACAGTAAATCTCCTAAAACGGCGGTAATCTTATTGACTTAAATGATCCTACAAAACTAGTGAGAAATCGCTTGAAAGACTGCTGTTTTCGTTGTCATTCAAGTCTTTTCTTCATTTCTTTACCCCATAGTTGTGTAGGGTTTTACCCCATGGTTAGGTAGGTGATTCTACTTAAATGTTTGATCAGTTCACATTGTCAATTTGCAGGATATTTTATTATGCAGCTCTATCAACTTATTTACGTTAGTAAAAGTGCTTATCCAATGTCCAAAACTGACTTGGCAGAAATCTTAAATACGTCTTGTCATAGCAATTCAGAACGACTTATCACAGGATTATTAGTATATGACAGTGGTCATTTTATCCAAGTGCTGGAAGGCGAATACAATGAGGTAGAATCTTTGTTTGCCCATATTCAACAAGACAAACGACATAATCGAGTCAAGCGAATTCTGTCCTGTTATATCAAAGAGCGATTCTTTCCAGAATGGAATATGGGATTTTACAATCTTGAAGAAATGGTAGAATTTGACTTTTTTAAACTGAGAAAGCGTATCGAGTCACTTTATGAAATCTGTTCACCAGAAAAAAAGAAATCACTGGGAATGTATGCATTAAAAATGTTCTTCGAGCTTAAAGAAAAAACAGCCGTAGCAGTCTGAGTTGTGTTGCGATTACCTGACTAGATTGTCTACTTCTTAATAACGAGTATGAGTCAAAGTAAACTCATCTAGAATCTGTTGAAACGTTTTGCTTATAATCGCTGCCTTTAAAACGGAAGACGGTATTCTTGAATGACTTGTCTGCCTTTATGAACAAGTCGCTCTAAGGCACAGTATTAATTCCTCACATGCTTGTGTATGAGTTCAAGAATGCTCATTCGGAAACGTTCAACGAGAAAATTTATGCCTACTTCTTTAAGCAACGCTTCAGAAAAATTGGGAATGCCGCCTGGTTCGCTTATCCATGTGGGTGATATTCAGGAAGAAGACTCGCGAATTTCAGTGATCGATTTTAATCGGACAGAGCTACAGGAGCCAGTTGTAGAAACTGTTGAAGAATTATTAAAATTCAGAGAAAAAGACTCGATTACCTGGGTTTGTCTTGAAGGGTTGAAAAATGTCGAAATTACGGAATTGATTGGACACTATTTTAAAATTCATCCGTTGGTGCTCGAAGATATTCTGAATACACATCAAAGACCGAAATTCGAAGAACATGACGATTACCTCTACATCGTACTCAAAGGATTGTCATTAGATCGGGATGCTGCATCTGTTAATGGAAGTTTCGCTGTATATCATGAGCAGATTAGTATCTTGGTACTTAATGATTTCGTTTTCACATTTAAAGAAAAAAAAGACGATCTGTTTTTACCTCTCGTTCAACGGATTAGAAATGGTAATGCCAGAGTTCGTAATTTGGGTACAGATTACTTGACCTATGCCATTTTAGATATGATTGTCGATCAGAATTTTTTGCTTTTGGATTCGCTCGATGAAAACATTGATGCAGTAGAGGAAGAATTATTATCGAACCCGAATTCGAATACTTTAGTGGCAATTCAACGTATCAAGCGGGAGCTAATTGATATTCGTCGTTCGATTACACCTCTACGGGAATTATTATCCTCGGTTCAGAGAAGTGATACGAAACTCATTGGAGAAAAGTCTCAGATCTATTTCAGGGATGTTTATGATCACGTGCTTCGAATCACTGAGACAACGGATTCGTATCGCGAAATGTTGTCTGGTTTACTGGATATTTATGTTTCCAGTGTCAGCAATAAAATGAATGAGATTATGAAAATTTTGACCGTGTTTGCTTCCATTTTCATTCCACTCACTTTTATTGCAGGAATCTATGGGATGAATTTCGAGTATATGCCGGAACTGAAATGGAAATGGAGCTACCCGGTGATTTGGGTTGTCTTCGTTACTGTTCCCATCTGCTTAATCCTCTTTTTCAAAAAGAAGAAATGGCTCTGATTTTTTATCAGCGCATAACTGCTTTGGTTCCTACTGTTCTTGTATCAACTGTCGGATGTTTATCTCCTGTGAGACCGTGACTTTCGAGTAGAATTCTGAGTGATATTCATAATTGCTTTGTGGTGGTTGTTCACCCTGGCTACCTGGAACGCTCTATTTTGATTATTGTAAGTGGGGGACCGCTTCAATTTGATACTCTGTTTTCTTTGTGCTTTATCTATTTTGTTTTTAGTTTAATGAATGTCTTAAAACATCATTCCAGTATTGTGAATGGCGTTATTGGGTCAAGAGGTGATTGGTGTGTGAACTGCTTCCGATCCCATGATGATCTCATCTGAAGACTTCTCATCAAGGTTTGAAACGTTTTGATAACAGTCAAAAATAGGTGTTCATCTGGAAGCAGTGATATGGTTTCTTCTCAAAAGCTTGAAAAACAAGGGACTTTGTTAGTGATAATAACAACAGGGACAGGAAGTTTCACTATGCAGAAAAAACTCCCACGCGCGCGACGCAGATCGCGCAGTTTCGACAAAGGCAGGGCAGAGTCAACATGAAAAAATAGACCTTACTTTTAGAAATGATGATGTGATTTAAAACCCTTAGAGATGTCAATAGTTTTTCAATCTCAATAACCTTGCGATATTCAATTGAATCAGTAGAAACAGAAATGGGACTCACTTTTCGTGAGAAGAATGATGTTTGTATTAGATGAAAAGATGGAAAGGAACAGCAGTAATTTAAGTTGAACAGAGAACACATTTTAAAACAAAGACGCCTCAGAGAAAGTCTCCCTGAGGCGTTTTGCGTCATTGCGTTTCAGCTTAGTGATTAGTGTTTTCCGGCAGTAATCCCTGTCCAATCATCGGTGCGGAAAGGTGTTAGTGGTAGCCCTTCCTTATTCTGAACATTAAGGATTGGGTTGTCAGCCCAGCCATAACGGACTGAAGCAGGTTTCGCGACCGCATCACTCCAGACTTCAATTTTATTCTTGCCAATAATCTTGGCACTGGCATTCAAAAATTTCTTGTCTGCTCCGGCGATTGTAAATCCTACGGGAGTGTTGATGTCAAAGAGATCCAGACCGCCACCAACATGATCGAAGGTCAGGATGGCTTTGTTACCTTCAACCTCCATCGATTTGTATTGCGGGCTGCGGTAGACAATTTTGACGCCATAATCATTAGCGAGCGCCCAGCGAGCCAGTCGTTTTCCAACATCCAGCTTATTTTTGGGGTGAATGTCGACCGCTTCGCCCAGGTCGATAATCACAGCTTCTCCTGTATTGGGGAGTTTACTCATTGTCATCGTTTGTGCCTCGCGCAGTTCAGCCCAATCGCTGTCGGCTGGTTCTGGTTTTTCACCACGGAAGTCGGCAAGTTGGACCCAGTAGAACGGGAAATCTCCCTGGTTCCATTCATCACGCCAGTTCTGAATCATAAATGGGAACAGTTCACGATATTGATAGGCGCGACCAGCATTGGATTCTCCCTGATACCAGATGACACCTTTGATACCATATCCAATTGTAGGATGGAGCACTCCATTATAAATATTTGAAGGGCGATGATTGCCGGTCAATGGGTTACGTGGAGC
This sequence comes from Gimesia aquarii, assembly GCF_007748175.1. Classification (NCBI taxonomy): domain Bacteria; kingdom Pseudomonadati; phylum Planctomycetota; class Planctomycetia; order Planctomycetales; family Planctomycetaceae; genus Gimesia; species Gimesia aquarii. The sequence goes on along the minus strand of NZ_CP037422.1, from coordinate 3,960,102 downwards.
ACGCGGACGCCTGGGCAGTGGCTTGCCGGCAGACTTGGCTTTTTTAACCGCTGCCTTCCATTGATCCAGGCGTTTTTTGTAAGCCGCCATCGATTTTTCATGATCATAATTTTTTTCGGTTTGTTGCCAGCGTTCCATTAATCCTTTGAATGCAGGTTCTTCTTCCAATCGCTTACGATTGACCCAGGCTTCTGCTGCGGAACCACCCCAGGCATTATCTATCAGGCCGATAGGAACGTTTAATGTCTGATAGAGTTGCCGTCCGAAGAAGTAACCGACTGCGGAAAAATTGGCGACGGTTTGAGGCGTACAAGCTTCCCATTTACCATTAAAGTCGTCCTGTGGTTCTTGTGTGCCGACCTGAGGTACCGATATCAATCGGATTTTAGGATAGTTGGCTGTCATAATTTCAAGGTCAGCATCGTTGGAGTTAGATACGGTCCAGGCCATATTCGATTGGCCTGAGCAGATCCAGACTTCACCAGCGAGAACATCTTTCAACGTGATGGATTCTTTACCTTTGATCGTAATTTCATAAGGACCACCCACTTTCAAAGGATCAAGCGTTACTTTCCATTTACCTTTAGCGTCAGCAGTTGTTGTATGAGTTTGGCCATTTACAGAAACGGTGATCTTCTCACCAGGCTCGGCCCAGCCCCAAAGTGGATTTTTCTGACCTTGTTGAAGAACCATATGATCGCCGATAATGGCGGGAAGTTTCAGCTCTGCTTGAGCCTGACGGTTATTTAAAATGTTCAGACTGGCCAGCATAAGCAAAGCTGCTAAAAGTTGTTTTGCGGGGGGACAATTCATTTGTGATTCCTTGCAGGATGAGTAAAATAGTGAAGTCGAATTGATCGGTGTCTCTCGATATAGCTTGATCGCAGTGAGGGTATTTTTCAAGCGATTCTCTTCAAATCGAAGAATCAAATCTGCATTTTCATTTCTTTTAAATCGGTGTGTGAAATTATGAAAAGACAATGGTACCTCTACTTATCGTTTTTGATTTGTCTGACATATTCCACTTCTGTTCAGGCTGAAAACAAAAAGCCGGATGAAAAGCGTTATGTGATTATTCATGCAGATGATGCAGGAATGTCTCATTCTGTGAATCGTGGAACGATTGAAGGAATGGAAAAGGGAATTGTCTCTTCAGCAAGTATTATGGTTCCCTGTCCCTGGTTTAAAGAGTTTGCTCAGTATGCGAAATCTCATCCCGATCTCGATTACGGAATTCATCTTACATTGAACTCCGAGTGGAAGAACTATCGTTGGGGTCCCGTTGCTTCGCGCGATCAGGTTCCCAGCCTGCTTGATAAAGAGAATTATCTCTGGGACAATGTGGGTCAGGTGATGGCGCATGTGAATGTGAAAGATGCTGAAAAAGAGTTGCGTGCTCAAATTGAACGTGCCAAAAAATTCGGCGTGCCACTCACACACCTTGATACTCATATGGGGGCTGTTGTGAGCCGTCCCGACTTACTGGAAATGTACGTGAACCTGGGGATTGAGTATGACTTGCCAGTTTTGTTTGTAGCAAATCTCGACCCCAAGAAATACGGTTTGATTGCAAAGAAAGGGCTGGAGCTCAAAGCGGTTCTTGAAAAGAACGGATTGCCCGTACTCGATGAATTAGTTCAGTTCTATGGCGAGCGCGATTATGAGAAGCGAAAAAATGCCTATTTGGAAACGCTACGCAATCTTAAGCCAGGGGTGACACAGATCATTATTCACTGTGGCTTTGACAATCAGGAATTGCAAAATATCACAAGTAGTTCCTCAAGGCGTGACGGAGACCGTCGTGTTTTTACCGATCCTAACGTCATGAACGAGGTCAAAGAACTGGGGATTGAAGTCATAACCTGGAAGCAATTTCATGAAATGGCTCGAAAACAAGTTACAAGCGCTCAATAAACGTGGTTGTTGATTTCACCAATTTCTTAGTTGGTTACAGTTGCTATGCGATGTTATTAATTACAAAGTGATTGGACCATTACCGCCAAAGTTTAACCTGATTCGAAAAAAATCCCTTGTAGACCGCACACGCTGCCTACAAGGGATCAGTTTTGAGATCGATTTTAACGATCTCGTCCAGGAACTTACGTTTGGATGCTATTTTCCACTGCTTCTACTGTGCAGCATTTTGCACCTGATTCACAGCAGGAACGCTGAGTCTCACAGCATTCTTTCTCTGCTATGCAACATTCTAGTGCCTGCTCACAACAGTCCAAACTTTGTTGGCAACAATTCGGTTTGGCATCTGCTTGGCAGCATGCAAGATTTGCTTGACAGCATTTCAGATTCAGGTCGCAACAGTTTTGACTCGCAGGTTGAGTGCTTGCTGTTGCTGCTGTCATTCCCAGTCCGACTGATAAAAGGCTCGCAATCATTACTTTTGAAAACATAGTAGTACTCCTCGTGTGAATTGATGAGTTAAAAAATACTGATTTAAATAGTTGAAATGTTTTAGAATTCCACTTCAACGAATCAGCAAATCCACACGCAATGCATTAGATGCAAAGGCCGAGACTGGTCAGAAGGACCGTGGTTACCAACAGCATGTCTTGTTTCAGTCTGAATTGTCTTCAACTGAGAATTGCTGGAATAGAGGGGTGTCTTATGTGAGTCAATTTTCGCTTTCGTTACATTTGTGAAGACGTTCGTATCGCAGCATGCGCAGTTATTAGTTATGGGGTTAACTGGTGCGGGAGGCTGCTCATTTTGATTGGTCTTTGGAACGCAGCAGTTCTGTTTCGCGGTGATGAAATTTGACTCTAGCTGTTCATTATCCGCACAACACCATTTCATAGGCACCATGAGACTGGTAACTAAGATAAGTGATAGACAGATTTTAAATAAGTGGTCAAACATCGTCTGAAGGCTCAAGTGAACAGAAAAAAACGTTAGTAAAACCCTTCTGGAGCATACTACGGGTTAGTGACAGTTTCTGTTGGGATATTTCTCGCAAAAAGGGTCTTGAGCTTCAGCGAACTTATTCAGCTGGAGTGTGTCAAAATCCCGTGAAGAAAAAGTAATTTTTTGTAAAACTAGTGCCGAAAGAGACTTTACAGCACGGACTTGAGAGGACAGAATACGCGTCCTCTTATTGGGGCGTATAGCTCAGTTGGTTAGAGCGCAGCTCTGATAAAGCTGAGGTCCGTGGTTCGAATCCACGTACGCCCATTATCTTAAACTTTAAGAGGAAACCTCTCTCATTTTGTAATTTTATGTTGCATGATTGAGGTTTGCCGGCAATAGTATTGTTGGCGTCTGTTGGGGGACGTAGCTCAATTGGGAGAGCGCCGCCCTTGCAAGGCGGAGGTTGCCGGTTCGATCCCGGTCGTCTCCATTAGTTTTTTAGTGCAGATACGGTATTTTTCAGCTTCTGAAGATAGCCAAATCTGACTTTCAAACTTTCCAAAAACTTTCAGGGAATTTTTTCTCCCTGGGTTGACGGGTGGTTTCTAACTGATTAAGATCCCGCTCCTTCACTTGGTTGAGGTTTTGCTGTTGCCAAGTGGTTGTCGTGAAAGAGGTTGCAGCAAAAAGATTTGAGGAAGTTTAAAAAAGTTTGACTGATTCGTTTCTTGGACGGTTGACTTTCTGAGGGGCGGTTATAAGATTACTCTCTCGGCTGACTTAAGTCGATTGAATCAGCTTCAGCAGTGCTGGGTCTGATTCAGCTGATTTTGGTTGGCTGTTTTTCTCTGAGGATAACTTAGAGAGACAACGATCTTTGACAATTTGGTAAAAGTAATAAGTGGCATCTATAAAACGATAGAGTTCTCAAGTTGCGATATTTGTTCTTCGGAACAGTATTGCTAACCGAGATTTGTTCTTAGGCAAATCGAACTCAACTGCAAGGCAATTTATGCAAGCTTTGTGAATTGAGATCGGGTTGTAATGTTTTTGGCTCCCGCTGGTCAATGTGATTGGTGTGAGGTAAAAATTATTACGGCTAAACTACTAAGGGCGTATGGGGGATGTCTTGGCATCAGATGGCGATGAAGGGCGTGGAAGACTGCGATAATCTTGGGGAAGTTGTCAAACGAGCGTTGATCCCGAGGTTCCTGAATTATCATATGCTGAATACATAGGTATATGAGGCGTACGCGGCGAACTGAAACATCTCAGTAACCGCAGGAAAGGAAAGCAACAGCGACTTCGTGAGTAGCGGCGAGCGAAAGCGAATCTAGCCTAAACCGTCTTGCTTCGGCTTGACGGGGTTGTGGGGCTTGTCATTGTGAAGTTACAAAACTGTTTATTAGAAGAATTCGTTGGAAAGCGAAACCATAGAGGGTGACAGTCCCGTATTCGAAAGTAATCAGACTTCCGACAGGTACCCGAGTAGGTCCGGCCACGTGGAATCCGGATTGAATCTGGGAGGTCCATCTCCTAAGGCTAAGTATTCTCTGATGACCGATAGTGAAAAGTAGGGTGACCGAAAGATGAAAAGAACCCCTGTTAGGGGAGGGAAAGAACCTGAAACCATACGCTTACAAGCTGTCGGAGCACGATTATCTTCGGATACGTGTGACGGCGTGCCTTTTGCATAATGATCCGGCGAGTTACCGTCAATGGCTCGATTAAGGCCTTCCGGGCCGAAGTCTCAGCGAAAGCGAGTCTGAATAGGGCGTTTTGTCAGTGGCGGTAGACGCGAAACCAGGTGAACTACCCATGAGCAGGTTGAAGCGCGGGTAAGACTGCGTGGAGGACCGAACCCACCTAGGTTGAAAACTGGGGGGATGACTTGTGGGGAGGAGTAAAAGTCTAATCAAACCTGGAGATAGCTCGTTCTCTCCGAAATAGCTTTAGGGCTAGCCTTGAGTTAACTACGTAATGGGGGTAGAGCACTGATTTGGACTGGGGGGCTTCCCGCCTACCCACCCTAGTTAAACTCCGAATACCATTGCGACTATCTCAGGAGTCAGTCCACGAGGGAGAAGCTTCGTGGTCGAGAGGGAAACAACCCAGATCGCCTGCTAAGGTCCCAAAGTCTTGCTAAGTCACTAAGGATGTTAGGATACTGTGACAGCCAGGATGTTGGCTTAGAAGCAGCCATCATTTAAAAAGTGCGTAATAG